>JACQHN010000387.1 GCA_016199015.1 Nitrospira defluvii | reverse complement strand
GGGCGAGCCCGCCCGCCGATAGGCTGGTCGCAGCGGCGAATCCGCGATTGCAGCAGAAGCGCTCGTGAATCATGCGGGCTAGGGAGCCCGTCATTCATGACTCTAAAGCTTGCGAAAGTTTTATGCTGTCGCGTGTGGTGGTGGATACAACGTTCGTCTTATATGACGGATGGGGCTTCGTCGCTTACGGCTCTGTTCGCAGCTTCAATTCTCGCGGCTTGTTCAATAGCTCCCGTGCCAGGAGAGCTTTCCAATTCATTGACGGATGCTGAGCGAACCACGCAGTTGCAAGAAGCCCATTTGTTGCACGAGCAAGCGCGTTCGTGGTGGGAGGATGGTCGCTATAGGGAAGCGGGTGCGCCGGCTCGCAAGGCGTTGGCTATCCGTGAACACATTCTAGGTTCGAATCATGAAGATGTGGCTGTGGCGCTCACAACCCTAGGGTTAACTCACTCATCTCTGGTCGAACTGGTCGAAGCCAAACCACTCCTTGAGCGAGCCCTCGCTATTCGCCGCTCCGCTTTCGGATCAGACGATCCAAGAGTGGGCGAGAGTCTCACAAACCTAGCTGCCACGTTATATGCGGGGGGAGATTTCGTGAAAGCCATTGAGCTGTTGGAGCGAAGTCTCGATATTCGGGAGCGGGTGCTGGGGCCTTCTCATCCTGAGACAGGCGTCACTCTCGGCCACCTTGCGATTGCCCAACGGGGGATGAGCTGGCTTGCCCAGGCGCGATCTACTGCGGACAAGGCGGTCACGATTCTACGTGCGGCCGATCCACCTCGGCCCGTTGATCTTGCCATGGCCCTCAATGTGATGGGGAATGTCCTCGGCCGTCTGGGAAAATTCGAGCAAGCCCGGACGTACCTGCAGGAATCTCTGTCTCTCTACGAACAGACCAAGGGGCGAGACCATCCGTATGTGGGAGCCGCTTTAATCCAACTCGCTATGTTAGAGGGAAAAGTCGGCAACTACGATGGCGCCCTGCCGTTGCTTATGCGAGCCCTCGCAATCAATGAGCGGAGTTATGGCAGCGACAATCCAGAAATAGCCGGCAATTTGTACGAGATTGGACTTGCCGAGCGTGCCCTAGGCAAAACGGCTAGTGCGCGGAAACGGCTCGAACGAGCACTTGAGATTCAACAGGCTCATATAGATCCGAACCATCCGTTCGTCGCTTCAACTCTTATAGAGTTGGCGGAGATGAAGCGGCAGGACGGAGATCAAATTGGAGCGCGGACGCTGCTGCAGCGGGCTCTTCGAATTCAGGAAGGATCGCTGGACCGGGACCATCCGTCTGTCGCGCAAACCTTAACCTCCTTAGGATATCTCGAGGGCCAATCCAATAAGTTCTCCTCAGCGGAGGAGTTCTTTAGCCGCGCCGTCAAAATTAGAGAGACCGCGCTCGGCCCCATGCACAAGGATGTAGCCAGAAGTCTCTTCGATTTAGCGCGCGCAAGGCATGCGCAGGGCCATCTATCAGCTTCTCGGCCTCTCTACGAGCGGGCCCGTCAAATCCTACAGGCGCAAAGTGCTGAGAATGCAGGGCTCGATGATGATGCCATGAGCAAAATCTGGAAGAGTGATCTGAAAGGTTTGCAGGATTATGCGCACATGCTGGCCGCGCTCGCGCGGGATGCGAAGCAACCAGCTGAGCAACAGTCGGCCATATCGGATGCATTCGTTGTGGCACAAGAAGCACGAGGCTGGTTGGTGCAAGCGGCGGTGGCCAAAAGCATCGCCCAGCGCCAGGTTGGGAGTGAAAAAGAGCTCGGGTCCGCGATGCAATTCGAGGAGCTTCGCCGCAAGCGTCAGGATCTATGGGCGCGTCTGAATGAGATCTACGGTGTCCCTGAAGGGGACCGTTCCACTGGTGAAATGGCCAAACTTAAGCAGGACCTGTCCCAATTGCAACATTCTCTCGATCAGGCTAGTGCTCAATTGCGAACCCAAGCGCCACGCTATGCCGAGCTGGCACTACCTCGGCCGCTCGATGCCAAAAGTGTCATGTCAATGCTTCGATCTGATGAAGCGGTGATATCTTTTTACACGCTCGGTGATCGGATACAAATTTGGTTGCTTCGCTCGGGTAAGGCAATGACCTACCATGAAACGCAGGTGCCACGTGCTAAGCTTGTGAGTCTGGTTGAAAAGGTTCGGTCAAGTATCGTTCCCAAACAGACGGGCAACAATGAGGGACGTGGTCCTCTGGCCTATGATGTCGAAGCCGCTGCGGAGCTCTATCAGCTTCTCTTCAGTTCGCTCGAGCGAGAGCTTGCAGGTGTTTCCCAGTTGTTTTTAGCTCCAGATGAGGCCCTTTTCCCCCTGCCATTTGCAGCTCTTTTGACAGATCGGAGTAGCAAGCAATTCTCCTACTTCGCTCAAATGTTTCGTCAAGGCCGAATCCCCGCGCCGAGAGACTTAGCTGACTATGCGCTTCTTCATTGGTTCGTGAAGTCTTATACCTTCGCAATCCTTCCATCCATTTCAGCTCTCAAAATGTTACGTCAACACGTGGTTGCTGCAAACGGCTCGAAAGAATCCTTTATTGGCTTCGGCGATCCCTTACTGGAGGGATCGGGGAATGAGCGAGGCGGAAAAATGATAGCTGCACGTGGTATGCGTGTGGCAATAGACACATTACGTAGGTTGGATAATTTGCCAGGGACCCGTGAAGAGCTATTAGCTGTTGCTCGGGCGCTCGGTGTAAATCCGGAAACCAATGTATTCATGAATCGGCGTGCAACAGAGATCGAGGTACGTCGACTTAACTCGACGGGGCGTTTAGGCGGCGCAAAGGTTCTCTCTTTTGCGACCCATGGATTATTGGCCGGGGAACTTCAGGGGATTACGCAGCCGGCCCTTGTTCTGACACCTCCAGAGATTGCCACCGATGAAAATGATGGACTTCTCTCTATGGAAGACATTTTTGAGCTTAAGCTACATACGACTGAGTGGGTCATTTTGTCGGCCTGTAACACAGCGGGCGCGGATGGAAGCGGCGAGAGCCTCTCAGGCTTGTCTCGGGCCTTTTTCTTCGCGGGCGCAAAAGCTCTATTGGTAAGTCAATGGAGCGTAGATGATGGAGCAACCAAGGAACTAATGGAGCAGGTTTTTCAGCGTTATAGCAAGGTGCCACCCATGCCGCCTACGAGAGCCTTACGGGAGGGGATGTTAGCTCTCTTCGAGGAAGCGGCTAGTCAAACAGAAAAGAGCTACCTCGCCCATCCCTATGCCTGGGCCCCATTCATTCTTGTTGGCGATGGCGGCGGTTCTTCATTTTCGAGCGACCCACACTGAAATCCCGAGTCACAAGGCTCTGAAATCTGCCGATTGAGGCTAGTGAAATACTTGCATTCCCATATCCATGTGCTTGATTTATCTTGAAGAAGAGAATACCCTTCCCATCCTTCGTAGACGTACCCAGTCATCTGCACCGATAGTGTGGGGTTTTGTCCGCTCATGTGACGTGACTACCCTATGCCGAATCCTCTATCACAGGTCTCCCGTCATCAACCTGATGTTCCTTCCTTGCCATGGGACCTGGTCTGTGACCTCCTAGGGGGCGCTGACTGGTCAACTGTCCCTGAGCCGATTCAATCGCTTCCGCCATTTCGAACCAGATTTTCCTCAGGCCGGCAGTTTCTATTCCAAGATGATCCTGGTCGGCTGCCACTTGAATCCTTCTGGTTGAAGCTCAGCGGATTTGCTTGCCTCTGCCGTTGTGTAGCCGAATTCTATCAACAGCATCAACGTCCGTACTTGTCTCTGGCTCCCCAGCATATCAGTGCACATGCAAGCGATCCTACGTTTACGTGGCTACCGGCTCGATGGTTATTCGCGGTGAAGCTGGATGAGGCGGAGGGGGCCAGATCCTTGGTCCATGAAACCATGCCCAAGGAAATGGCTCGCGAAATCTTTGTTCCCTCTGGAGAGGTTGATGTCGCCTGTGCCGCGCCCGCCATGAGGCAATGGCCGATGGGGCGTGAACTCCCGGTCACGGTCCTGCTTCGTTCAGTTGAGCGTATTCCCGATGATGTGGATGAGCAAGCCTCACGCGGGCTTATACGAGCCCATGTGTTCTCCGATGCGGTGCCGTTCGCTGACTTTTCTGAACACGATGCATTCCACATAGCCCTCAGGCTACCAGGAAGTGGAACGACGCTGATTCCTCTGTGGGCAAGAAAAGTGGAGGAGGCGGAACGGGGGGTGGTCGTCAGCGGTGTGACGGATGCAATTCCACCGGCCGCATGGGCGCAATTGGAACGGGCCAAACAACAGGTGTTTTCGGATGCCCGGACTGAGATCTATCGCGCCTTCCACCATGCATCCGATCTCCTTAGTTTGGGGATGTTGCTCTTTCGATGCCTCCTTGTGAATCCATCTCG
>JACQHN010000424.1 GCA_016199015.1 Nitrospira defluvii | reverse complement strand
TAGTAATCGAGGCCGCGGACAAGCCGATGGTTCAGGTGAAAGGGAATCCCAATCGCATCCAAGCCGGCCGTGACGCGTTCGAAATGATCACGCGCTGCCGGTGAGAGGGAGTCCGTCAAGCGAGGAGCGTCGTCGGTCGCCTGGCGGCATTCCGGAACCTTACAGTCCAATACACGCAAAGGGTTCGTCTCGATCCGTCGCTGACAATTGCCGCAGAGGCGGCTTTCCATGCCTTTCAAAAAGGCCACCAGAATAGGCTTGTATCGGGCGCGGTCTTCCGTATAACCCAGGTTATTGATTTCCAGTGTAAGTCCCGGCAATGTGAGGTCTGACAACAATCGCCACAAGAGCGACATCACCTCAACGTCGGCACGCGGGTCGGAAATGCCGAACGATTCGACGCCGAACTGGTGGAATTGCCGCAGCCGCCCGGCCTGCGGGCGCTCATGGCGGAACATGGGACCGAGATAACAATATTTTTGCGTCCGGGGATCGGCTCCCCGGTTATGTTCGATGAAGGCGCGCACCGTGCCGGCGGTCCCTTCCGGACGTAGGGTCAGGGAGGTCCCGTCACGATCGGCGAACGTGTACATTTCCTTCTCCACGATGTCGGTGGTCGCGCCGATGCTGCGCGCAAACAACGTCGTGGTCTCGAAAATTGGCACGCGGATCTCTTGAAATCCATAACAGAGCGCCCATCGTCTGGCGGTTTCTTCAATCAATCGCCAGCGCGGAGTCTCTTCCGGCAGAAGATCCTTGACACCTTTAATGGCTTTAATCATGCCTGTCACTCGGGTCGCGCAGTAAGGTTCGTGCGGGAATATAGCGGCGGGCTCGCGGGCAAGTCAACGCGTGGACTGGGGCGGATTGTCGCCGAAGAGCCCTTCTGATCCAGCGTGAACGAGGAATGAGCCGTGATGCGAGAGTTGCGCCTATTGACGCAGGGGGGTATAGTGCCCAGCTTGTAAAAACGGACGACCTCATCGCCGATGATGCACCATTCTCAATCACCAGCTGCTGTGCCCTCTTCTCAAGGACGATGACCACTCAAGGCCGCCGCGTGATTGCGCTTGCTCCGATGCCGCCGGAAAAATCCGCCTACGCTCTGGCGCGCTACAGCCGGTCCCCGGATTCCATCGAAGACAGCATCAAGTGGGTCCACACTCATTCGTCCGAAAAATTCTGGGAACAGTTTTATTTCGACTACGGTCACGGCTCGATCGCAGACCTCGGCCATGTGATCATCTGTTTTGAACAGATTTCCGAACTCGCCGCGATCCGGTTAGAAGATGAACCCCTGTGGGACGGGCAGGCCAAGTCCAGCCGGTATCAGAACTTTGCGTCGAGCAATTGGTTTGTTCCCGATGCCATTCGGGGGCAGGAGACGGAGGCCACTTACCTCGGCATTCTTCGGGGTCTCTCCACGGTGTATCGTGCCCTGCATGAACCCTTGAGCCAGTATCTCACCGAACGGGAACCTCGCCCTGAGGACATGACTCCCGCCGCCTATCAGCGGGCGATCACTGCGCGGGCATTCGATGTGACCCGGTATTTGCTGCCGCTGGCTGCGCAGACGAACGTGGGCCAGGTGGTCAGTATTCGGACTCTCGAGAAACAGATCACACGCCTGCTTTCGTCCCAAATGCCGGAATTACGCCTGGTGGGAGAAGAGTTGCAAGATGCTTGTCGGAAGGCGCCGGTCAATCTCTGGGGTGAATTGTCGGGCCAGGCGGCCGGGTTAGGCGAGCCCATGGCGCCCACGCTGGCGCGCTATGCGAAACCCAATGCCTATCAAGCCGAAGTGTATAGCGACCTTGCACGACATGCCAAAGAGGTGCTGAAGGGCACCGGTCTGGATCAGCCTTCTGTCTGGGGCGCCTCGGAACCGGTGGATTTGATCGAGCCGCACCATCCGCTCGATGAGGTCGTCACCACACTGCTCTATCGGGCCTCGCAGGCGCCCTATCGGAAGATTCTGGCCGTCGTCCGCGACTGGACCGAGAAGCAGAAGCAAGACACCATTGAAGTCGCCTTTCAGAAACGCGGGCCGTACGATGAGTTGATCAAGGAGTTTCGCAGCGGGTACGCGTTCATCTTCGACGTGATGATGGATATCGGCGGGTGGCGCGACATGCATCGGCACCGGCGCTGCCAGCAAGTGCAGCAGAACTTCACGACCGTTCATGGGTTCGAAACGCCTCCCATCTTGGCAGAGGCGGGGCTCGATCGTGAGTACCGAGAGGCCATGGGACACGTGAAATCGGATATCGAACAACTCCGTAAATCGAGCCAGGAAGCGGCGCTCTATGCTATTCCGTTCGGCTTCAACGTGCGCTGCCTCTTCAAGATGGACTATGCGGAAGCCGAATATATCGCGAAGCTGCGTTCCGGAGTGAAGGGACACTGGTCCTATCGCACCATCGCCTGGCTCATGAAACAGAAACTGGCTGAACAGTATCCCATCCTCGGGGCACGTATGCAGGCGACTCCACCGGATGTGCAGGATGCCCTGACGCGTTGACCGGCGTCATACCCCTGTCATGGACACTCTCCAAAACGAAATCGAATCGGCTCTCCTGGCGGGCGACTGGGACCGGCTTGGACAGGAGGCTGCGACCTGGGTCCGGGCGGTGGAAACCGCCGCAGAAAAAGATCCCCGCCCGTATTTCGCACTGAATGTCATGCACCTGATCCGGGGAAATTTTGCCGACGCATGGAAGTTGCACTCGCAGGCGTTACAAGAAGCCGACGATATCGAGCAGGTGCGGGGGTGGGTGCAATCGATCGCAGACCGGCATCCCGACAATGCTCAGACGCACTTGGTGCAGGGATTATTTCTGGCGCAGTCCGGTCAATCCGAGCAATCGATGGCCTCCTACAAAGAAGCGGCGAAGCTCGCGCCACAGTCGGCCTATCCCCATTATTTTCTGGCTCAAATTTACGAGCGGGCGGCCCATCTGGAAATGGCAATTAAAGAATATCGCGAGGCGGTCAAACTAGATCCGACCTTCGCGGCGGCGCGCACGAACCTCGGGGTGGCCTATCAGGAACAGGGCCGGCTTGAAATGGCCATTCCGCAATATCGCGAAGTGATCAAGCTCAATCCGAACGAGGCCATCGCCCACGCCAACCTCGCCTGCGCCCTGGCGGAGCAGGGCAAGTTTGAACCGGCGGTGCAAGCCTACAAGGAGGCCCTGCGGCTCAATCCGCACGATGCGGAAATCCACCTCGCCCTTGGCGGGGTGTACGAAACCAAAGGGCGGACCGATCTCGCCATGAAGGAATATCGCGAAGCCATCCAGGCTGACCAGAATCTCGGATCCGCCCACACCGCCCTCGGCTGGCTGTTGATGGAGAAAGGCAGGCCGACAGAGGCCATGGACGCCTTCAATCGCGCCGTGAAAGCCAATCCGGAAGACGCGCAGGCCTTATACGGCATCGGTAGAATTTATGCCGCCCGAGGAAAACGAGAAACCGCCGCCGAGAACTTCTCCAAAGCCATCCGCCTCGAGAAAGACCCCGCCAAGAAAAACGACATCATGAATGCCCTGTTTGCGAGCGGCCAGACAGGGGATTAAGGATCTGAGGAGATGTACTTCCTTGCTCGCGGATCGCGCGCCCTCGGAAGGACCTCGATCGACGCGCGCAGGGGAAGCACATCCCCTCAGATCCTTTGAGGAGGTGGAGAGCAGGTGACCTCGGAACGTGCAAGAAGGTTCGCTTGCTTAATGACCGCCGGGGAGGCCGACTCATCAGTTTCTCTGGAGGCGCAGAATACAGGAAATAGTTCGTTCAAAGATTTCACAACCTGAGGTGAGCACGAACATGCTTCAGCAAATTTCCCAAGAGATTGCCTCGGACCCGTTCTACCAGGGTAACTTCCCCAATGACGGCCAACGGTTCGTCGCGTGGTACCTCCGGCGAGTCCTGCTGTGAGATGATGCCGCAACACGTGATGACATTACTGACGGGGCGGACGACAAGCAAATTGACGCCGTGATAGTAGATGACACCGAACAGCGCGTCCTCATCATCCAAGGCAAGTTTATAAGTGATGGGCAAGTCGATGCGGGGCCACTTCGGGAAGTCCTCGCTGCATGGGTGCGGCTCCAAGAGCTCGGCGCCCTTCAGAAAGACTGCAACGACCGCCTCAAGAAGAAGATCGAAGCGATTCGCACAGCTCTGGATGACGACTACCGTGTGGACTTCGAGTTGTTGACCACTGGTACGCTAACAGATGCGGCACAAGCGGACCTAACCGTTTACGCAGACAAGTTCAGCGAGTTTGACGCCTTCACGGCAAGTCTGCACCTGGTCGATACGGCAGCGATTGAAACGCGGCTGGCTGAAGCCGAGGCTCGCGTGCTGCCGTCGATTCGACATACGATCAAATTGGATCCCGCAAAGACCCTTTCCATGGATCTTCCCGGTGCGAGAACTGTAATTGCCGCAGTCCCCCTTCGCGAATGTCTAAACCTGCCCGGCATTACAGATGGAAAGCTTTTTTCGAAAAATGTTCGGCAGTCTTTGGGGAGCTCGAATAAGGTGAATCGCGAGCTCAGCAAAACGATCCACAGTGACAAGGTTCGCGATTTTTTCTTCTACCACAATGGAATAACCGCGCTCTGTGACGCGATGAAGCTCAACCAGGATAAGAGCTCTCTTACGGTCGAGGGTCTAAGCGTCGTTAATGGCTGTCAGTCTCTCAACACGATCTACTCGGCATCGGAGCGCATCCGATCACATGAGTCAAAGGACGCCCATGTGTTGTTCCGCTTTTACGAGATCAAGGATCGTGCCTTTGGCGATCGTATCAGCATTAATACGAATTCCCAGAGTGCGGTCAAACCGCGCGATCTTCGCAGCAATGATCGCGTCATGGTCGGTCTCAAGAAGGCATTTGAGACACGGTACGTCGATGGCATGTTCATGACCAAGCGGGGTGATGATCCGCCCGCGAGCAAGGATCAGACCAAGGTGATTGACGCGGCAACGTTTGCGAAGATGCTCATGGCATGGCAATGCCAGAGGCCGAATTACGCCGCCAACGAGAAGAAGCTATTCGATGAGTACTACAAAACGTTGTTCAAGACCGGCTACCCACCCGAGTCTATGTTAACGCTCCAACTGTGGTTGAACGCCATCGAGGCCGCCTGGCCCAT
>JACQHN010000034.1 GCA_016199015.1 Nitrospira defluvii | reverse complement strand
TTCGTTCTGCCCTGGTCCTTGGCATACTTTCGCGCTAATTTAATCGCTGCTTCGTTGGCTTCCGCGCCGCTGTTGCAAAAGAAGACTTTCTGCGCAAACGAATGTTCGACCAGCATCTTGGCCAACTGTACCTGCGGCTCAGTAAAATACAGATTCGAGGTGTGGATCAGGTGCTGCACCTGTTTCTGAATCGCCAAGACCAGATCAGGATGCCCGTGCCCGAGGAGATTCACCGCAATGCCAGCCACAAAATCGACGTACTCCCGTCCCTCCAGGTCATAGACCTTGGTGCCACGCCCTCGCACGATCGAAATCGGCTGGCGCGTGTAGGTATTCATCAAGTACTGTTCGGCGTTGAGACGCAGCTCACCCGTCGGCATGACACACCCCTCCCCGCATGAGTCGGCGAAGCTACCATAGGGAAAACGTGAAAGCAACCGAACCACTGCCCATTAGTGGCTCCCAGCGCGGGGGGCAGGCTTCTCGCAGAGAGTGTCACCCTCTGGATCGTCCCTTGACGGGAACAGACGGCGGATGGGATAAGGTGCGGTATGAAACCCTGCTCTCAATGCCAGCAACAGAACCAGGACGACGCCCGCTTTTGTCACCAATGCGGCGGCGCCTTCGTCATGGAAAGCCAAGGGGCAGCGGTAGAAGTGGAACCATCATCACCGCCTCCCCAGCCACAGACGGATGCAGACCTCTGGAAGGCCTTCATCGGCCCGAATGCCGACCGGTACCTGACGACATTCAAAAAATTCACCGGTCCCGCCGGACCACAATTCGCCCTCACCTGGCATTGGCCGGCCTTTATCTTCGAGCCCTTTCTCTGGTTTCTCTACCGGAAGATGTATGTGTACGCATTGATCTACGCCATTGGTCCGGCCATGGCCTTCTACATCACCCAAGACCTCTCCGCCGACATCATCTGGCGGATCATCGCGGGGGCCAGCGCCAACTACATTTACTTCTGGCATGCGAAAGAACAGCTCGCCAAGATCAAAGGCGAGCGGGCCACGGGCGGGGAAGCTAGGCAACAGCTCTTAGGGGAACTAGGGGGCGTGCAGCCCTATGTGGTCTGGGTCGGCGTCGGCCTGCTCGTGCTCAAGATCGGCCTCGTAGTCGCCATGTTTAAGGACGGTGCGCCGGACGGGCCGAAAGGGCCGCCTGCCAAGCCTCACCCTGCCAGCCTGACAAGCGTGTAGCAGCCACGTGAAGCGTGAAACGTATCTCGTCTAGCCCCCCAAGTTTTCAATGCACAATGCTCGATTTTCGATTGAACATTACGCATTGAACATTGAGCATTGCGCCACACGGACCTGTTGACCGGCCGCCCTATGCACAGTGACAGGGCAACGCAACAATTCACGCAAGCCGAGACCGCTGCCACTCGATCCAAGACACGAACCACTCAAAATCTTGCTGGTAGGCTGCGCCGCTGAGGTCTGGCGCAGCTTGAGTTTGCTCAAGTTGCGTGTAGGTACGCGGCCAGTTCTTCTGCCACCAGGACTTGAGTTCGTCGGGGGCATAGGGCTGCCCATTGGGATTGGTGATGCCGGCGGCGGCACAAAGACCTGCTATGAGCGGCCAATAGCGGTCCTTGCCGATGCTGAGGCTCCGGAAATGCTCGCGGAGCAGAAAGATCACCCAGAGTTCGGCGCTGTTCTTCTTATTGTGTTTGAAGGGTTGAGTTTGCCGCAGCGGAACCGGATCGAAGGTTTTGATCACCGAGGTGTAGTCCGGGCCGCCATAGCTCCCGGCAGTTTCGGCGATCCCCTGCAACATGTTGGCGAGTTCCACTTCGACGACCGGCGGTCTGGCCGAGATCTGGTCGGACACCCCCGTGCTCAGCGGATTGGCAACCGTGAGCAATTCGATCAACGGCTTCAGCTCGCGTAATCGCACCGCCGCGGCTTTGAGAATGTGCTCCGATTCGAGCCAGTAGTCGGGATCACCTTTGGAGGCGCGTTCACGCCCCGGTGGTGGCAACACGACGGGAATCCAATACCGCACGAGCACAAAGAGAACATACTCGACCTGGCCACCGACCTGTGCCACGCCCACCAAGGCCTGGCTGACCCCCAGCGCCCGCCTGAAAAATGCTTCTACCCGGTCTTCGACCTGCAGGCGTCGGCCCATCGCATGCCACCACTCCTGCAGCGGAGACCAGTCTGAGGGCGGAATAGCAGTCATCGATACACTCCACGGATGAGACCAAGTCGGCGGCATGGTACTGGCTGCCTCAGGTGATTGCAACCGGACCTCCACGGAGGCAAACGACGCCCCAGGAGGCCCAGCACGCTTGACAGGGCGAAGGGGAAATCGCATAACCTGTCCTGACAAGGTCCATCCCTTCGGACAAGGAGACGAGGCACGATGAGCAAACTGGTTCTCATTCGACACGGCGAGTCACAGTGGAATTTGGAAAACCGTTTCACCGGCTGGGTGGATGTCCCGCTCTCTCCGAAGGGCATCGAAGAGGCGAAGGCCGCGGGAAAAAAGTTGGCCGGCTTCACCTTCGATCGCGCGTTCTCCTCGGTGCTGGCCCGCGCTAACGAAACCATGCGGATTATCCTCGAGGCGATTGGGCAGACGACCATTCCGATTGAAAAAGACAAGGCGCTGAACGAGCGCATGTACGGAGATCTGCAGGGGCTAAACAAAGCCGAGACGGCCAAGAAATATGGGGACGAGCAGGTAAAGATTTGGCGGCGCAGTTATGACGTGCGGCCGCCGGGCGGAGAAAGTTTAAAAGATACGGCTGAACGGGTGCTTCCCTATTACGATAGCCGCATCAAGCCCTCCGTGCTCAAGGGAGAAACGATTCTGATTGCCGCGCATGGCAACAGCCTGCGCGCGCTGGTGATGCAACTCGACCAGTTGACCAGGGAACAGGTCCTGGAACTCAACATTCCAACCGGCGCGCCGCTACTGTACGAACTCGACAACAATGGGAAGGTGTTGTCGCACCGGTATCTGTAACCGACCGCAGCTCCGCTGCGGAATGCTCAATGTTCAATGTTGAGTGTTCAATTGATCATTGAAAATTGAGCATTGAGCCTTTTCGGGCAGAATGGGTCCCGACGGCCTAGACACATTCGCCCAGCAAGGCCTGGTACTTATCCAGCGGCACCAGGTCGGGAAGCAGCACAAGCAGCTTCGGCCGATCTTCCGGTTGAATAAGGCCCTGGTCTTCGAGCAGGTCTGAAATTTCCTCGGACGCTGCGATGGCGCCGCCTTCGTAATCTCCAACCTGCGCATAGAACGCTCGCCGTTCCTCCATTTCGACCCGGTAGTCCCCCCACTTCACCGTCTCAAGCTTGAACTCAGTGGCCCAATCCGCCTGAATCAACTCCAGCACGCGCTGAAACAGCACCTCGCGGTACTTCCGGGGAATGTGCGCATTAATGGCCGCATTGACCCAGTAGAGCGTGAAGGAGAGCACTTCCCGCGTCATATCCCTCGACTGCTCTTCGGTCACATCAATGCCGTAGTCGCCCATCATCTCCACGGAAATCCGGCGTGGAATCAATTTATACAATGCCTCCGCAGCCTCAGCCGGGGTCATCGGTTCTTTGGTCATACCTCTCCTCCCGTACGGAGCAAAAGAATACTGCAGGCGTACGCGGCCTGACAACTGGGAGCCTCACACCCCGCTGTCACGGGATGTCTTGTCCACCCAGGAAAGCCTATGCTACAGTCCGCGCCGCACCCGAAGACAGGATTATGAAACCCAACGCGCGCCTTTCACTATTGCTCCTAGGCCTCGCCTGCCTTAGCTTTCTCTTGCCTGTCTCCGCGAAAGCCGAACCAGCGAGACCTGCAGACCCGCAAGACGCGCGCTGGGGCTTTGCGACCGACCTCGGCCTCTGGACCGGTACTACCAACAACACCACGTTCGCGCTCGGCTTCGGGCTCGACTACTACATGGACCAGAATTTTTCGTTCGGCGGGATGGCCCTCTTCACGCCGGTCGGAGACCTGACACAAATCGGCGTGGCCGCCGTGGCCAAGTATCACCTTCGTCTCAGCAATGGATTTAATCTCGTGCCGTTCGCCGGGCTCGGCATTCTCCATGCTGATCTGAACCGCGGCAGCGGCCCGTCAAAAATCGATCGCAACGACACCAGCCACTTCATTCCCCTGGGCATGTCGCTGGAATATCAGGTTGGGCCCAAGATCGCCTTCGCCACCACCCTCATGGTGAACCTGCACCACATCACGCTCTCACCACCGGTTCCCGATGACAGCACCAGCGTGGCGCTCCTGTTCGGCATCCGCTGGGGGCCGTAACCAGCCTTGCAGGTGGGATCTGGTGACGACTTGGCGTGGATAAAACGATGCACACGTCCATAACGCTTCGACTTCTTGCCCTTCTCACACTGACGCTCACTGCCTGCGAGATCGTCGCCCATAGCCCGGAGCCTGGTGAGTTCCCCCTCGCGGCGAAGAGAGACGGCCTCATCCGTTTCTATTTTCACACTGGAGCCGTCCAAGATCCGAAGGCGACCGAGAACCCCCTCCCACGCGAAGCGGCTGTGCTGCAAGAAATACTGGAAAGAAAAGCCGGATTCGCGGCAGCGATTCTGTCCGCAGCTCCGGCATCATAGGGCCTGCAGCTCAACGTCTATACAACGATCCACGAGCCTTCCCGACTGAGCAAATTCTTTTGTACTGTTTCCCTCTTTACCTTCACCGGGTTACCCTGCTACTCGGACACGGATGGCTATCTGGTGCAATACGACCTCTCGATCGACCAACAACTCAAGAAATCCTATCGCTTCCCGATCAACAAGACCCAGATCCTCTGGATCGGGCTCATGCCGTTTGTCTGGATCAACACCCTGACGGTCACTCAAACTCAGGCATTTGAAGCCACCGTACACCAATTTCTCCGGGCGAGTCAGGCCGACGGGCTGCTTTCGACTCCCCCCTCCGAGGGTCGATGACCGGCGCTTGCGAGACCCTCACGACTAGCAGGATGCGGAAAAAGTCCGCCAGCGGCGTTCTCGCATCGCTCAGAGGCTCA
>JACQHN010000390.1 GCA_016199015.1 Nitrospira defluvii | reverse complement strand
CAAGTTGCCATAGATCGATGGCGCCTGAAACTTCCGTCCGATCCCGAGCTGGGTAATTTCATACTCCCGCATGCCCATCAAATCCATATCTTTGCCGAAGATGACACGACCGGCTGCCGGTTTGGTCTTGCCTGAGATCACATCGAGCAACGTCGTCTTCCCGGCGCCGTTCGGCCCGATCACCACTCGCAGTTCACGGTGATTGACGATGAAGTTCAAATTGTTCAGCGCCTTGAAGCCGTCGTAATCGACGGTGACACCTTCCAAATAGATAATGGACCCATGTTCCGTCATGCCTGCTTCTCCTCGACCGCCGGGGTCTTTCGCAGACGAACGGTCCACTCCGCAATCTTCTCATTCACCTTCTTGCTGATCCCCATGACCCCGTCGGGAAACAGCAGCACAACCACGACAAACAGTCCGCCCAGAAAAAACGGCCACAGTTCGGGAAAATGATTCGTGAGGATGCTGCGGCCCAGATTGACGCCCACCGCTCCGACAATGGCTCCGACGAGCGTGGCGCGGCCTCCCACTGCCACCCAGATGACCATTTCAAGCGAGGGCAGCACCCCCATCTGCGCCGGAGTAATGATGCCGACTTGCGGGACATAAAGAATTCCGGCCAGGCCCGCCAATGCCGCCGACACCACGAACACGAACAGTTTGTACGTCGCCGGCGAGTAGCCGGAAAACAGGACGCGTTGTTCGCTGTCGCGAATGGCGATCAACACCCGGCCGGCCCGCGACGCAATGATCCAGCGGCACAGCAGATAGGATCCGCCCAGACACAGCACCGTGATGACGTAGAGAGCAAGTTGCGTCCCGGGCTCCGACAGACGAAAGCCCAGGATGGTTTTGAAGTCCGTCAGACCATTGGTCCCGCCAAGGTTCGTTTCATTCCGATTGAAGACGAGCCAGGCCATGAGCGCCAAGGCTTGCGTGATGATGGCGAAATACACGCCGCGAATCCGGCTGCGAAAGGCGAGAAACCCGAAGATGAGCGCGAAGCAGGCCGGCACCAATAAACCGGCCAGGACGGCGGCAGAGAAACTGTAGAAGGGCTTCCAGAAGAACGGCAGTTCCGGAACCTGATTCCAGACCATGAAGTCAGGCAGAGCGCTGCCATAGACACTCTCGATCCCGATCGTGAGCATGAGATGCATGCCCATGCAGTAGGCGCCGATCCCAAAGAACACACCCTGCCCCAGGCTGAGGATGCCTGCATAGCCCCAGATCAGATCGAGGCCCAGCGCCAGGATGGCAAAGGCCAGGAATTTTCCGAACCGGTTTAGCGCAAAGTCGGAAACGTGCAGCCAGGAATCCTCGGCCGGCAGTACGTTGAGGATCGGAAGGACGAACAGAAGCACGAATCCGACGAACCAAAACATGGTTCCTTCGTTTTGCTCCGCACTGGCTTGTGGTGGCACCGGTTCTCCCATGTTTCCTGCTCGACCCTTCCCTCCCACCTTACCCTTCGGCGTGACGCCCCTTTACGGCGAACAGCCCTGATGGTCGCCGCTGCAGGAAAAGAATCACCAGCACCAGGATCAACACTTTTCCGTAGACCGCCCCAAGGCTCGGCTCCATCAGTTTATTCAACCCGCCGATCCCCAGCGAGGCGATGATGGTGCCTGCGAGTTTTCCGACGCCACCGGTCACCACGACCATGAAGGAGTCCACGATGTAGTTCTGCCCGAGTCCCGGCTCCACATTCCCGACCAGGGTTAAGGCCCAGCCCGCGATGCCGGCCAGGCCGGATCCGAAAGCAAAGGTGTAGGCATCAACTTTCCTGGTGGGGATCCCCAGACAGGCGCTCATGTTGCGATTCTGCGTGACGGCCCTTACGCGCAGTCCGACACTCGACCGGAACAACAGCGCATAAATTCCGGTGACACAGAGAATGGAGAGGCCAATGATGAACAGGCGGTTAAAGGGCAAGAACACACCCACCATCACCTGCGCACCGCCGGTCAGCCAGGCCGGGGCAGAGACCGCCGTCAAATCTCCGAAGTAGATGCGCGCCCCTTGAATCAAAATCAGGCTGACGCCCCAGGTTGCCAACATCGTTTCCAGCGGACGGCCATAGAGGAAGCGAATAATCGTCGCTTCCAGGATCAATCCGAGCAAGGCCGCGGCGAGAAACGAGGCCGGGAATGCCGCAAGGTAATACGAATCAAACCAGGCTGGAGGGACATAGAGCTTAAAGCATTCCTGCATCACAAAGGTGGCGTAGGCGCCGATCATCATCAGTTCGCCATGCGCCATGTTGATGACGCCCATCAACCCAAAAACGATCGCGAGCCCTACGGACATGATGAGAAGAACGGAACTGAGACTGATGCCGCGAAACAGCGTTTCGATTGCCGTCGACCAGACATTCCAGGTTTCAATCTGGTCGATGGCGGCAGCCGCCACCCGCGCGAGGGTCTTCTGCTGCTCCGTGCCATTCGGGTCACTGGCGGCTTGCACCAGTTCCTTCAATGCCGGGACTGCATTCTGGCTGCGCATCTCGCCCAGTTTCGCCGCAGCCTGAGCCCTCACGGCCGGATCGTCAGAGGCGAGCTTCAGCAACTGTGTCGACTCGTCCATCGCATAACGAACCCACCGGTGCGATTCAGAGCTAGCCGCAGCTTCCAGCCAGGGAATGGCGACGGCTCGCCCGCTCGTCCCGAGGTCGGTCGCCGCCGAGCGCCGCTGATCGGCATCCAGGCTGGCCAAGTCGGCGCGGTGTCGCCAAGCATCGGCCACCGGCTTGATCGCCATGCGCAGACTTCGATCCGCGTTGGCCCGCAACTCATTCAACCGTGGCAGTGATGCCGCATCGCCCTGTTCGATCAACAGACGAACCGCCTGCTCCCGCGTCGCCTCCTCGTCACTCGACAAATCTTTCAACGCCTGCTCAAGCTGACTCGGCGAGGAGGCACCCATGAGCACTTCCGCCGCCAACCCGTCAGTCACGCCCAATGCGACGCAGCACCAGACCAACAATCCAACCAGGAAATTCATGCGCAGCGTACCTTCATTCATATCCTACACGTGAGTGACTGTCCCCATCAGGCTTTCCTATAGGTTCCTTGATGCTTCACCCAATCGCATCCTTTTTCCGGATTCGTATACTCACTCCACGGTTCCGGTTTGACCAAGCCCTTCGATCGCCAGACGACTTTAAATTGGCCGTCCTTGAGAATTTCGCCGATCAGCACCGGTTTGTTCGTATGGTGGTTGGCTTCATCCATCATGATCTCCCCGCCCGGCGCGAGGAATTTCTGTCCGTACACGGCTTTGCGAACCGCGTCTACATCAATGCTGCCCGCCTTCTCGACCGCCTGCT
>JACQHN010000385.1 GCA_016199015.1 Nitrospira defluvii | reverse complement strand
GTGAAGGTCAAGGAGCCGCAATTGTCTGAGTGTGCCCTCTTCCGGCCTGGCCAGGTGCTTTTTACGTACTTACATCTGGCATCGTTGCCGGATCTGACCAAGGCGCTGGTGGCCTCACATATCACAGCCATCGCCTACGAAACCGTTGAGGCCAAAGACCACAGCCTGCCGATGTTGCGTCCGATGAGCGAGATTGCCGGGCGGTTGGCGGTTCAGGTGGGGGCCCACTACCTGGGGCAGGTACAGGGAGGGCGTGGACTGTTGCTGGCCGGCGTCCCTGGTGTGCCGCCTGGGCATGTGGTGGTGCTGGGAGCGGGAGTCGTGGGGACGTCGGCGGTCAGGATTGCGGTCGGCATGGGGGCGCGGGTCACAGTCATCAACTTGGACCTCGACCGCTTGCGGGTCCTTGACGATCTCTATGGCGGACGCATCGCAACTTGTGCAGCGACGGAATCGGCGATCGAGCGCGCCATAGTCGAGGCTGATCTGGTGATCGGCGCGGTGCTGGTGCCAGGGGCGCGCGCGCCGAAGGTCATTTCGCGCGACGTGGTGTCAAAAATGAAGAGGGGTTCTGTGATCGTGGATGTGGCGGTCGATCAGGGCGGGTGCAGTGAAACGACAAAGCCAACCACTCACTCGGATCCGGTGTATGTCGTGGATGGGGTGCTCCACTACTGCGTGCCCAACATGCCCGGCATTGTTCCTCACACCTCAACGCTGGCCTTGACCAACACCACCCTCCCTTATATAGTCCGCCTCGCATCGGAAGGGGTCGAGCGGACCATCCGATCGGACCCCGGTTTTGCCAAGGGTGTGAACGTGACGAACGGCAATGTCACGTGCCAAGCGGTGGCGGAAGCGCACGGCTTGCGTTTTACCCCTGTCTTGTAAGACAATCCGAAACTCCTGTTCGGTTCTGCCCGGTCGGGGCGTAGCGCAGCCCGGTAGCGCACTGCGTTCGGGACGCAGGGGTCGGAGGTTCAAATCCTCTCGCCCCGACCAAACCGCACTTCGAAGGTGCGGGGATACCCACTCCCTCCAGAATCCAAAAACCTACTCGACCCAGCACAGTCACTGTGCGCGCGGGACCAACTATCTCAAGCAGTTCACGTTCTTCCTACATCTCATCGCACGTATCCTGCGAATGCTGCTCCTCTGTCGCATGCGATACGCCGGGGCGGTTGCCTGCGTGCCCATTGCCCGGAGAATTCATGTGATCGTTCGCCGCGCTTATGCTCCGCGCTCGATCGTCCGATATACCAGTACAAACAGGGTGATGACGTCGCATAAACTTGTAAATCGCGTGACGACGTATGGGCGCTGTGAGAGTATCCTGTCCTGGGCACTGCAGGTGGTGGGTGCCGGTTGCGTAACAACTTCGAGGGCTGCGAGAGATGACCAAAATCGGCGCATGTGTGCGTGCAAAAATCCTGGTGAGCGGACACGTGCAAGGGGTTGGCTATCGCGCGTTCGCCTGCCGCACGGCAGCCTCGCGGGGACTGACGGGTGGTGTGGAGAATCTCGATAGCGGACAAGTCGCTCTGGATGTCGAAGGGCCCAGGGAGGCGCTTGAGGAATTATTGGTGGATCTCAAAAAGGGGCCGGTCGGGGCGCGCGTGTCGCAAGTGCAGGTGGAGTGGAGCCGCGCGACGGGCCGACATCACGATTTCACGATTTGGTAGCAGGTAACGACCTTATGGCTCGACGTGCAACAGTTCGCCACGGTGCTGAGATGAATCCGCCCGCTTCGGTTCGCCGCCCGCGCGCCGCGCGCGGTGAAGAGGATGACGACGCGGAATCGCAGGAAGGCTCTGAAGCGGAACCCTCCGGGGCAGAGAGTCGTCCTGCGGAATCGGGACGGGCTGAAGGCCTCGACACGATCAAGAGTTATCTGCGCGAAGTGCGTAAGTCGACGCTCC
Organism: Nitrospira defluvii; assembly: GCA_016199015.1. Taxonomy (GTDB): domain Bacteria; phylum Nitrospirota; class Nitrospiria; order Nitrospirales; family Nitrospiraceae; genus Nitrospira_A; species Nitrospira_A defluvii_B. Next base: position 1,109 of record JACQHN010000385.1, on the reverse strand, counting down.
TGAATTTTAAACAGGAACAGTCGCTGGGCAAGCGCGTCATGGCCGGTGACGAAGCCGCTCGCCAGGAGATGATCGAGGCGAACCTCCGACTGGTCATCAGCATTGGGAAACGCTACATGAACCGTGGATTTCCCTTTGCCGATATCGTCGAAGAAGGCAATCTCGGCCTGATCAAGGCGGTGGAAAAGTTTAATTACAAACGCGGGTTCCGCTTTAGTACCTATGCCTCCTGGTGGATTCGTCAATTTATCGAGCGCGCCATTATCAATCAGGGCAAGCTGGTTCGGCTGCCGGTCCATGTCGTCGAGCGCTTGAACCGTTACCTGGGCAAGGTCGAGCAGCTGGTGCATGAGCTGGGACGGGAGCCTCGGACGGAGGAAGTCGCCGCCAAGCTGAAAACCAGTGAAGCGGAAGTCGACGATCTGAAGCAATTGGTCCGCACCACCTGCTCTCTCGACAGCCCGATCAGCGACCGCCAAGATACGTTTCTGCGGGACGTGATTGAAGACCCCCTCTGCCTCACGCCGGCGGAGACGACCGAAGGGGTCATGCGGCGGGCGGAGCTCATGGCGTGGGTCAAGGAGTTGCCTGAGAAAGAGCGCACGGTGATTCTGGCGCGGTTTGGACTTGACGGCGCCGAGTCGCGGACGTTAGAAGAGATCGGCCGCGAGATGGGGCTGACTCGTGAGCGGGTCCGCCAGATCGAAACGGCCGCACTTGTCAGGCTCCGCGGAATCATCGAACGGAAAACCATGAAGCGGGCGGATCTCCTATGAGAACGTCCCGATCCGATTGCCCTCATGAATTACAAAGCCCTCATCCGAGAAGTCCCCAACTTTCCTAAGCCCGGCATTCTTTTCTACGACATCACGACACTCCTCAAGGACCCACAGGCTTTCCGGGCGATCGCAGACGAGCTCGCGGCACGTTACCAGGGACAAGGCATTGCGAAAGTGATCGGGATCGAGTCGCGGGGCTTTATCCTGGGCGGGACATTGGCCGCTCGTCTCGGCGCCGGCTTCGTTCCCGTGCGAAAGCCGGGAAAACTGCCGGCCGATATCTTTGAAGTGAAATATAATCTTGAATACGGGGCCAGTGCCCTGGCGATC
>JACQHN010000393.1 GCA_016199015.1 Nitrospira defluvii | reverse complement strand
GGTGAGCGAGGCGTGGGCGTGGGCGAGAGATGGAGTCTTCAGGGCCCTGGAGTTCCCATCAGAGTGTGGCTGTGCCATGGGTCACCTCCTGAGCGTGAGTGGGATGACAATCTGCCGCTTCGTTCTGAGTCGTGAACCAAGCAAATAGAGTGCCTGCAGCCTGGAGTTGGCGTAAGCGATCGGTTAGGTGTTGGTACGTGCTCGTGAGGTGAGGAACAGGGGGTCGTGGAAGTCAGGTCGGAAGTATGGTCGTTCGTGAGCGGCAGCCATGTTGGTGCCACCTATGCGGTGGATGAGCGAGGTAAGTCTGCCTTGTCGCTGCTGTAGGTTGCAGGCACCCAAGCGGTCCATCTCAGGCCCCGCGGATTTCGGATCGAGTCGGTCAGGTCATGCAGCTGCCTGCCGGAAGAACGCGTGCGATAAAACAGCCGGGAAATTTTTGCCGTGACAGTGTCTTTGGTGCCCAGTACTTACCAAGCATAGGCTTCCGGGGCCGCTCCTCCTGGGCCAGGGAAGATCTCGTCCAACGCCTTGAGCGTCTCCGGGGTCAACGTCAGCTCCAGACTCTGCAGGGCGCTGGTCAGCTGCTCCATCGTGCGAGGTCCGATGATGGGAGCAGTCACCGCTGGTTGGTGTAACAGCCAAGCGAGAGCCACGGTGGCCGGCATGGCTTGCAACGTTCCACAGAGCCGTTCATAGGCTTCGAGTTTTGCGCGATGGGTCTCGATGTCCTTGCGGACATCCTTATCCGCACGCCGACCGGCTGTGCTTGGGTTCAAGGCACCTCCAAGCAGGCCGCGCGCCAAGGGGCTCCAAGGAATGAGGCCGATTCCATAGGCTTGGCAGGCCGGAATGACTTCCAGTTCGACCGTTCGTTCGAGGAGATTGTAGAGGCTCTGTTCGGAGATGAGGCCGAGAAAGTGGCGCGACCTCGCGAGTTCTTGCGCTTGGGCGATGTGCCAGCCGGCGAAATTGCTGCTGCCGATGTAGAGCACCTTGCCCTCGCGGCAAAGTTGTTCCATGGCCTGCCAGATTTCCTCCCAGGGGCAGTCACGATCGATGTGATGCATCTGGTAGAGATCGATATGGTCTGTCTGCAGGCGGCGGAGGCTTTCTTCGCAGGCGCGCTTGATATGGAAGGCCGACAGGCGCGACTGGTTGGGCCAGTCACCCATGCGTCCAAAGACCTTGGTGGCCAGCACGACCTTGTCGCGCCGCGCGCCGCCCTGGGCCAGCCAACGGCCGACGATTTGTTCGGTGACGCCTTCGCCGACCTTCCACCCGTAGACATTCGCGCTGTCGAAAAAATTGATGCCCAGCTCCAGTGCCTGGTCCATGATGGCAAAGCCGTCGGGTTCGGAGGTATGCGGCCCGAAGTTCATCGTGCCGAGACAGAGGCGGCTGATACGGACTCCTGAACGGCCGAGATGAACGTACTGCATGGGCGCCTCCTTTCGGTTGATGCGATAGGATACCGGCTGAGGGCGAGGGCTGACAACCAAGTGATGTGCAGCGAGAGATCATGGTGTGGACGTGTGATGTTGCGAGCAGCAAGGCGCCGGTATGCAGTAGGTGACTTTCTGCTGGCAGTTCAGGACGGTTTGGCTATAATGCCGATCGTATGACGACGACAAATCCTGCCGCACCGGCGACGCCCCTCGCGCCTCCCGATTCTTCGCGCATTGCCCAGACCATCGCGAATCATCTGCCGTTTCGTGGAGAGTTAGCCGCGCTGACCGCGCTCGCCGGGGATGCGTCCAATCGCCGGTATTTTCGGATCACCCTGAAAGGCACGCCCGCATCACTGATTCTCATGCAGCTGGCCGATCCGGAGGGCTTTAAGAAGTCCGAGGAGGCAGTCAGCGGAGCCCCCGCCAAGATCACGGAACTTCCCTTTACCAACGTCCTCACGCATCTGCACCGCACCGGAGTGACCGTGCCGCAGCTGCACTACTACGATCGCGAGGCCGGGCTGTTATATCTGGAAGATTTCGGCGATCTGACGTTGGCGGAAGCCTGCCGCCATGCTGATCGCGCCACGTTAGAAACTCTCTATCGCCAGGCGATCGATCAACTGGTGCTGTTCCAGGTGAAGGGAACGACACCGCCCGAGCCGCGTTGTATTGCCTTCCACCGGCGTTTCGATGTGCCGCTCTTGATGTGGGAGTTCGATCACTTTCTGGAATATGGCATTACCGCCCGATTGGGCAAGCCGATGGCTCCGGCCGACGAGGCGGCGATCCGCGCGGAGTTCCAGCGCATCACCGAGTTGTTGGCGGGACAGCCGCAGGTGTTCGTCCACCGCGACTACCATTCACGTAATCTGATGGTAGACGGATCGCGGATCGGCATCATCGATTTTCAGGATGCCTTGATGGGACCGGCCACCTACGATCTGGCCTCCCTCTTGAAGGATGCCTACATCGAGTTGGACGAGGCGGTGGTGGATGGGCTGATCGATCATTTCCTCAATGGCCTCGCCGCCCATGGGCAGGGCTGGACCGATCGGGCGGCGTTTCGCCGCTTGTTCGACCTCACCAGTATCCAACGGAATTTCAAAGCCGCCGGCCGATTTGTCTATATCGACCAAGTCAAGCACAATCCCAAATTTCTTGCCGATATCCCTCGCGTTTTAGGCTACGTGAAACGCAACCTGTCTAAATATCCTGAGCTGGCCACACTTCGGCAGCACCTGGCGCCGTACGTCGCTGAACTGCAATAGGTGAATGTGGAATTATGAATGCTGAATTCTGAATGAACATCAAACTCCGTTTCGGAATCATCGTTCATGACGTACCTCTGTCAATTTATCATTCCTAATTCATCATTCAGCATTCTTGTATGAGGGCCATGATTCTCGCAGCGGGCTTCGGAACCCGGTTGAGGCCCCTCACCGACGTGACGCCGAAGCCGCTCCTCCCAGTCGCCGGCACACCGATGATTGTCTGGAATCTGCTGCTCCTGAAGCGTCACGGCATTCAGGATGTCGTGATCAATCTCCATCATTTGGGGGCGATGATCGAGCAGGCGCTGGGCGACGGCGCCCGTTTCGGAATGCGGATTACCTATTCGCACGAGCCCGTGATTCTCGGCACCGGAGGTGGGATCAAGCAGGTGGAAGGTTGGTTCAACGGCGAGCCGGTGCTGATTCTGAACGGCGACACCCTGTTTGAATTGGATCTCACGGCGCTCATCGCTTTCCACCGAGAGCATGAAGCGGCGGCGACGCTGGTGTTGCGACGGGATCCCGAGGCGGCTCGCTGGGGGCTGGTTGAGGTGACGGATCAGGCCGAGGTGGTTCGGATCACGGGTCGCGGCCGGTCCGTACCGATGCCGACTTCTGCGCGGATGTTTGCCGGCATCCATATTCTGCACCCGCGTCTCTTGCGTTCCGTCCCTGTCGACAAGGAGTCTTCCATCATCGACGCCTATGTGCAGGGCATTCAGGAGGGCGAGCGGATCATGGGGTACGATTTCGACGGCTTTTGGAGCGATGTGGGCACGCCCGAACGGTATGCGCAGGTGGAGCGGGATGCCGCGGCAGGTTTGCTCAAATTATCGGTACGAAAAGCCGATTCTTCCGTGTAGCCGGAGGCTCACAAAGTTCGTCCAGCGAGGCCGCAGCGATGCGAGGAGGCGAGGCGTACCCTTGCGGTACGTTGAGCTTCGGAGCGACGCGAGAACGAAGCCGGCGGGCTTTTTCAGCCTCCGGCCTGATTACTCGCCGGCGGTGGGTTTTCGTTGCTTGATCAAGCGGGCGAGATAGGTCCGTTGGAGGTCGAGAAACTCAGCGGCCTTGGTCTGATTGCCTGCCGCCCTGTCCAATGCCCGTTCGATGATATAGGCGCTGTGTGCTTCCATGGACTCATGATAGGTGAGGTTCATGTAGGGAAGCGCGCTCTCCCCAGTGCCTTTTCCTGCCGTCTCGTCCGTAGCCAAGGCCAAAAAATCCGGTTCGATCACGTCACTGGGGCTGAGCACCACCGCGCGTGAGAGAACGTTGTCGAGTTCGCGGATATTGCCGGGCCAGGGGTAATGGGTCAGCGCGGCGTGGGCCGCCGGGCTGAGTGTGACGCCCGGACGTTTGGCTTCATACGCATGCCGTTTGAGAAAGAAATCGGCGAGCCTCCCAATGTCCTCGCTGCGGTCCCGTAACGGGGGGAGCGTAAAGCTCACGACGTTGAGCCGGAAGAAGAGGTCTTCTCTGAACTGTCCGGCCTTCACGGCCTGCTTGAGATCTTTGTTGGTGGCTGCCACGAAGCGAACGTTGACGGAGACCGGGCGTGTGCCCCCGACCCGTTGGAATTCCCTGTCCTGTAGGACGCGCAAAAGTTTGGCCTGTAACGGCAAGGGCATGTCCCCGATCTCGTCGAGAAACACGGTTCCTCCATCGGCCATTTCCAATTTGCCTTTTTGGAGCCGGTCCGCGCCGGTATAGGCGCCGCGTTCATGACCGAAGAGTTCGTTCTCAAGCAGCGTTTCCGTGAGCGCCACGCAATTGATCACGACCATGGGCATGCCCTGGCGCGGGCTCCATTGGTGGATAGACCGTGCAAAGAGCTCCTTGCCCGTTCCGCTCTCCCCGAGCAGGAGGATGCTGGCGTCTGAATTGGCGGCGCGCTGCGCCGATTCGATGATGGACTTGATCTTCTGGCTATCCCCGACGATGGTGGCATACCGGTTCTGGACGTCGGACGTGAGGGCGGCCACTTGCCGTTTCAACGAGTCCCGCTCCAGTGCCTTTTGAATCACGATCAGCAGATGGTCCTTTTCGAGGGGCTTCGTCAGAAAGTCGTAGGCGCCTTGTCGCATGGCTTCGACGGCGTCGGGGATCGTGCCCGCGGCGGTCATGACAATGACTGGGATGTCGTCGATCTGCTTGTTCTGGGCCATGCGTTTCAGTACGTCCATGCCCTTGAGGCGGGGCAAGTAGAGATCCAGCAGGACGAGGTTGGGAGACTCCTGCTCGATGAGCTCGATCCCACGCTGGCCGTCAGCGGCCGTCAGGGTTTTATACCCGCCGGCGTCGAGACGATCCTGCAACATCGTCACGATATCCTGATCGTCGTC
>JACQHN010000382.1 GCA_016199015.1 Nitrospira defluvii | reverse complement strand
TCGTTCACCTGTATGTCGATCTTGATCTGTTGCACCCCGGTGGGGTGGGCCAGGCCGAAACACATGTGGATCGGTTGAGCGATGGTGACGCCGGCGTCAATGACCATCTTCCCGATGATGGCGTCAGGTGTTTCCTCCATTTCGACGCGGAGGCCTGGGACCGTCCGATGACTGAGGATGTGATGCCCGTGCGCCACGACAGGGGCATTGCCCCTGTCGTCGAGGATCGACGACAGGGCTCCCACCATCGGCAGGACGCGGTTACGCTTACGAAGATTGCTGTCAGGGATGCGGAGTGACAGAGCGAGTCGCACAACTTGGCGGCCTGTCGAGGGGCGGTTGCAGCAAGAACCGGCATCCAGTAGAGTAAGAGAGTTTCCTACGTCACGCCTGTGGCCATAGGGTCCCGCTCTGTCACACCAATCACAAGGAGAGACGAGGGTGAGTCGCAACAAGCTGGTTTCGATCGGTCTGCTATTGTGGTATCTGGTGGTGGCGGTGTGGATGGCGCAAGCACCGGTCGATCCTCAGTTCTGGCTGATCGCGAGCATTCTACCGGCCGTCTTCGTAGTCATGTTGATCGTCACGCATCGGGTCCTTCCGTTGTCCCACGTCTCGTATGGTCTCATCACTGCCTTTCTCACGCTGCACACCATCGGCGTTCACTATACGTATGCTGAAGTACCGGCCGGTTTGTGGATGGACCAGGTGCTGCATCTGGGGCGCAATCACTTCGACCGGATCGTGCACTTCAGTTTCGGCTTCTTGCTGGCCTATCCCATGGAAGAGCTGTTTCGCCTCAGCGCGAGTGTCCAGGGGTGGGTGCTGTACTATCTCCCCGTCATGACCGTCCTTGGGCTGAGCGGACTCTGGGAAATTATCGAATCGTGGGTGGCCAGGGCCGTCCATCCAGAGTTAGGGGTCACCTATTTGGGTTCCCAGGGGGATATCTGGGATGCGCAGAAAGACATGGCGGCTGCCTTGTATGGCGCCTTGCTCTGCATGACGCTGCTCTTGGTGGTGCGCGCGTTGCGAGGGGCAGAGTCCATGCTGGAATCCGAGGCGGCGCTTTCAGAATAGACTGCACGACATGATTATTGGGGCCATAGACCAGCGCGAGGCGAGCGGCGACAACCGTCGTGTCCTGACGGGGTTGCTCCTGTGCTACGGACTGTTCTGGGCATGGCTGGCCATTGATCCGGTTGACCGTCGCGATTGGCTCTTGGAAAATCTGCTCACCTTAGGGTTCGTGGCGGTTCTGCTCCTGACCTATCGGCGGTTCGCATTCTCTCTCACCTCCTACTGCCTCATGGGCATATTTCTGATCTTCCACACGATCGGCGCCCACTATACCTATGCGGAAGTTCCGATTGGATTCTGGCTCCAGCACACGTTGGAGTTGAGTCGCAATCCCTTCGATCGGATTGCACATTTCGCCTATGGGGCGTTATTGGTGTATCCCCTTCGCGAGTTACTGGTGCGTCTGGCCGGTGTGAAGGGGCTGTGGTCCTACTATTTGCCGGCCAGTGGCATTCTGGCTCAGAGCGGATTTTTCGAGGTGGTCGAAGCGGTCGTTGCGATGATCGTGAGCCCTGAGTTGGGAAGCCTGTACCTCGGGACCCAAGGGGATGAGTGGGATGCGCAGAAGGATATGGCGGCCGCCTTCGTTGGATCTCTCCTCACCATGGCCTCCACTCTTGTCATATCCAAATCTGAGCCGCTTAATCCCCTGTTTGCTTGACCTGTCATGCTGCGTCAATTTGTGCGGCACTCCATATAAACGTGATGGTCCACATGTTGAGTCAGAATTCGTGAAGCATACCTTCGCTTGTGGCGACCACGCTCGCAGAACTGTTTCCGTGTTTGCTCATAGAAGCGCGTGAATGATTCTGTTATGATCCGCGCCAGTGTTTGGTCAGTCATGCCACGCCGAAGGCCAACGTTGGAGGTCTCCATGCACACTCCACAGCTCGATCCATCGGTAGCCAGTGCTTCACCCTCTCCTCCCTGTCGCCATAAGCGACTCGTCGATCGCGTCCTCACAGAAAATGGACAAGAAACCGGCAAGGTTCGTTGCTTGGAATGCGGCGAAATCATCGCCGACCACACACCTTCGACCGCGCAATAGGCTCTCTCCGGACGTTTTGTGCGCAGGGTACCTCCCCCCACTCGCCACACGCCACTCCGAACCGCCCCTGCCATGCCCGCGACGGTGTAGTTGCCGTCGCGCTTGTGCTTACGGCCAATAGTTCGCTCGTGCTTTGACGTACCCGAACACGACATCGCGCCGTGCGACCATGCCGACGAGCTTGTGGTCCTTCACGACGGGGACACGGATCAGGTGCCGTTCCTGTAAGAGGTGAATCAAGTTCATCAGAGGCATCTCCTCTGTCGTGGTGACGACCTCTCGGGTCATGATTTCCGACACCAATACCTTCCGGAGGTCCTGGTCCTGTTCGACAGCCTTCAGGAGATCGAATTCCGTCACCAGCCCCCGCAGCGTCCCATCTGCCTCTACCACCGGCACGCTCCCGAAATTATGCTCGCTCAAGAGTTCTGCGACGACCATCGCGCTCGACGTCGGGCTGACTTTGACAACGGCATCCTCCATGATTTGGCGAACGACCAGTGTCTTCGGGTCACAGGCATGCACCAAATATTCAGTGGCTCTCATAAGACCCTCCTTCTTCGGCCCATGGGGCGAAGCATCAGGACAATCCGCCTCAGACGCAACCTCGTCTGTATCAGAAAAGAAGCAATCCCAGTGCCAATACTCGTATCGCTCCGTGCCGGCGGGGTGAGTCGGGGATCGGCGGGCGATATGAGACAGGACGGTGAGGGAACCTATGGAAAGAATGGAGGTCGTGAGGGAGGCGCTCTATCACGGTCGCGCGCGCTGTAAGTCAAGGGATCACTTCGTCCTCTGTTGGCGTGGCAGTCGCTGTGGACATTTGCACCAGGTCCAGGCGCAGGTGCTGCGGAAATCTTCCGCAGTCGGGTTACATCACGAGACTCCTATCTAAGAAGGATCGTTGGTTTCGCGCGTTTCAGGAATGCGCGAACTCTGGCACGCCTGTTGCGCCTGCGTTGCGCGGCTGAACGATTCATCACACTCAGGAGGACACACTATGGCAAAGGACAAGGCCAAAGCCAAAGAGAAAGACACGAAGGCTGTTGCCGTCAAGAAGCCCGATGAAATTTTGACCCGCTGGGACGACATGGATCGATGGTTCGATCGGATGACCGAGGGATTCTGGCCACGACCGTTCTCCGGTCTCCCCAGTTTGTTTGGAAAAGAGCGGTTGGCGCTGCCCAGCGTGGGCCTGCGCATGCCGACGATCGATTTGTATGAGGACAAGGATGTTGTGGTCGTCAAGGCCGACATCCCCGGTCTGGCGAAGGAGGAGATCGAGCTGATGGTGTCGGGGGATCTTCTGACGATCAAGGGTGAGAAGAAGAAGGAAGAGGAAGAGGAAGTGAAGGAGAAGGACTACTACCGCCGTGAGCGGTCGTATGGGTCATTTGCGCGGACGGTCCAGCTCCCGTGTGAGGTCAAGGGGGACGACATTAAGGCCAACTTCAAGGATGGGGTCCTGGAGATCCGATGTCCGAAGACTGAGGACGCGAAAAAGAAATCAGTGACGGTGAGGATTGAGTAATGCGTGCCAGGAGGCCAGCATGAGAGCCGTACGGATCATCGCCCTGCTGATGATCATGGCTGGAGGATTGTCGATAGGCGCCTGTGCTCCTCCGACACCGAAGGTCGGTTCACTGATCGTCCCGCAGAGCAGGGAAGGGCTATTGCTCATCCCCACAGTAATTCGCACAGGTCAGTGAAGTGAATGGGGGGTAGGTGGTCGGCGCCTGACAGCGGTCACATGGGTAAACGCATTACCATCATCCAGGGCCATCCTGATGCCCAGGCTCGGCATTTCTGCCATGCGTTGGCGGATGAGTATGCAAAGGGCTGCGAGGACGGCGGCCATCAGGTGAAGCGTATCGACATCGCGCAGCTTGATTTTCCCGTTCTGCGAACCAAGGAGGAGTTTGAAAAGGGCATGCCTCCAGCCGCGATTGTGGAGGCGCAGCGGGCCATCGAGTGGGCCGACCACCTCGTGATTCTCTATCCCCTCTGGCTTGGCTCGATGCCGGCGCTATTGAAAGCTTTTTTCGAACAGACGTTTCGCCCCGGCTTTGCATTCGAGTATGGCCAGGCGGGTCGCCTGCCGAAAAAGCGTCTCACCGGGAAGTCCGCCCGCATCGTCGTGACGATGGGGATGCCGGGGTTTGTCTATCGCTGGTTTTTCTTTGCCCATAGCCTGAAGAGTCTTGAACGGAACATTCTCAGTTTTGCCGGTATCGGACCGATCAGGGCCACCCTCATCGGCAACGTCGAAGGCATGAAGGAGAAGCAGCGGCTGGGATGGTTGGATGAGGTCAGGGGATTGGGGGATGTGGGGAAGTAAGGGGCGTCACCGGACTGGCTGGTTCCGCTTTCTGCCAGAGCCGTGTGGTCAGCCGCATGCCTTTCCTTCGCTGGGCTGCGGAACTCGTTCCGTTCTTGCTGGTCGCTGAACGGAACGTCGAACAGTCCTCACCCCCGCCTTCGCGGCCGCTTCGGGTCGGCAACGGCTGGAGCGACAAACAGCTCTGATGCAGGCTTCACCAGTCCAGTCCGGTGACTGGTGAGCCGTCCGCCTCTTGGAGGAGGGAAGAAAACGGATAAGACGGCTGCTCGCCGTCGCTCGGCGCGACCGCCTCTGCCCGGCAAGCGTAGGCGGAAGCCGTGCCGTCAGTCGCAGGATAGGGGCCACGATCTCCTTCCAACCGCTGGGAATGGAAAGAAGGTGCGAGCGAGTGTGGAGGGGGCGTTGGCGGCGGGGTGCGGGGTGAGATGGGGGCCGGCGAGTACGGGCAGCAGGTTTTCACCGAGGAGGGAGCGATGTCGCGAATCAAGGAGCTCAGAGCGTCGATCGACAAGAAGTTGGATGCCTTCGAGCACCAGGCGTTTGCGTTGGAAGCACAACTGACGCAGACCAAAGACCAGGTACTCCAACGGTTGGAAGAGCGCAAGCAGCAACTATGGGACGTATTGAAGCAGGTGGGCGGCGAGGTGCAGAAGTCCAAGGAGGTCGCGCAGCAGGCGAAGGCCGA
>JACQHN010000384.1 GCA_016199015.1 Nitrospira defluvii | reverse complement strand
TGAGCAGGGGCTGACCGTCGAATTCGGGGAGGCCATCGACTTCCAGACCAACGAATTGGTCTTAGCCTTTGCCGTTGCGGTAGAACGGGCCACGATTCCCGGTGTCATGGAAGTGGTGCCGACGTACCGCTCTGCCACGATCTACTTCGACCTACTGCTCACCGATGCAGCAACTGTGACGGCACAACTGCGGTTGCTGCTGGAAACAGCGTCCCCTGAGACAGAACATACGCGCACTACCCATCGGATTCCCGTTTGTTATGGAGCGGAATTGGGACCAGACCTGATCGACGTCGCCGAGCGGACCGGGCTCACTCCCTCGGACGTCATCACTTTGCACACCTCTGTGGTCTATCACGTCTACATGCTGGGATTTAGCCCCGGATTTCCCTATCTGGGGACGGTGCCGGATCGCATCGTGGTCCCACGCTTACCGACGCCGCGCAAGCGGGTGGCCGCAGGATCGGTGGGCATCGCAGGAAGCCAAACAGGTATCTATCCCCAAGCAAGCCCAGGGGGCTGGCGCATCATTGGACGGACGCCGGTGCGAATATTCGATCTCACCAGGTCCCAGCCCTTTCTGGTCGCCGCTGGAGACCAGGTGCAGTTTATACCTATCGACATGGAGGAATTCCGGAACCTTTCTTCGGACTACACATGAATAACCCGCGTTCCATCGACCTTAATTGCGATCTAGGAGAAGCGGCGACGCCGGAGCAACTGGATGTGGAAGCTCGGCTTATGGCGTACGTGACGTCTGTGAATATCGCCTGCGGCGCCCATGCGGGCGATGCCACACTGATGCGCCGTACGGTGCAACTCGCGCAGCAGCATGATCTCGCCATCGGCGCGCACCCCGGGCTGCCGGATCGAGAGACGCGCGGCCGTTGCGAGCAGCCATTGTCCCAGAGATTGGTGCAGGAGATGATTCTGTCACAGGTGGGCGAGCTGATGGCGATCTGCCAGACCGAAGGCCTTCGACTCACACATGTCAAACCGCACGGGGCGCTCTACAATATGGCCGCGCGCGATCGCACGCTCGCCGACGCCATTGCCGCAAGCCTGGAGCAGATCGATAGGAGATTGATTCTGGTTGGATTGGCCGGATCCGAACTGCTTGCCGCCGGAACGGGACGGGGCCTGGCGGTCGCCGCAGAAGGATTTGCCGATCGGGCCTACCAAACCGACGGCCAACTGGTCCCACGCGATCAGGAAGGCGCCCTGATCCACGATGAATCGACCGTCGTCTCTCGGGCACACTCGCTGGTCCACGATGGTACGATTACGGCCATCGACGGTACGTTACTGCATCTCCGCATCGACACCCTCTGTCTGCACGGCGACACTCCGGGCGCCCTCCGGCTGGGCCATGCGTTGCGGACGATGTTTGACGATGGAAGGATTTCCGTTGTGCGGTTGGACCATGCCACCTGACCAGCCGCCCATCCATGTCCTGCGCCCCGGCCTGTTCACCACGATCCAGGATGTGGGGCGCTACGGTTATCAACGCTTCGGCGTCTCGGTCAGCGGCGCGATGGATTGCTGGGCCCTCATGGTCGGAAATCGTTTGCTCGGCAACCCTGACGAGGCCGCTGGATTGGAAATCACGATCCAAGGACCGGAACTGTTGTTCCAACAGTCGTTGACCCTTGCCATCACCGGCGCAGACCTTTCGCCGACCAGTAATGGTTGCACACTCCCCATGTGGACCGTGGTCGCCATGCCGGCAGGAAGCCGGTTGCAGTTCGGCATGCGGCGACAAGGCGCCCGCGCCTACATCACCATCGCGGGAGGAATCGATGGTCCGCTGATCCTTGGAAGCCGATCAACCCATGTCCACAGCGGATTGGGAAGCCTCGGAGGCCGCGCACTTAAAAAAGGAGACCACCTTAAAGTAGGGCCGGGAGGAACTGCGAGCGCACAGTACGTAGGCCGTGCGCTTCCGCAGTCGCATCGGCCGCACTATCTCACCTCACCGACGGTGCGAGTCGTGCCCGGCCCGCAAGCCGATCGCTTCACGAAAGAGGCGCTACACGTGCTGGCCGGGAGTCCCTACCGGGTGACTTCCGAATCCGACCGGATGGGGTATCGCTTACGTGGAGTGGAGCTGAGACATCGAACATCGGCCGATATCGTGTCCGATGCCGTGACCTTCGGCACCATTCAGGTACCGGCCGATCGACAGCCGATTTTGCTCATGGCTGATTGTTAGACCACCGGAGGGTATGCCACACTCGCGACAATGATCGCCGCCGACCGCTCTCTGGCGGCACAGTTGTCTCCCGGTGACAGCCTCTCGTTCATGCTTACGACCCCGGACAAGGCCTCTGACCTCTTTCGGTCGAATCACGCTGAACTGGATCGCCTGCTGCCTCCGTGCCATGTCCCTGGCTTCAGGACGTTTCTCTAGCCCGGATTATTCATGAGTCCTGTCGCGAGGCGTTCGAGACCGAAGCCCGCCGAGGCTTCTCGCAAGTAAGGCCGACGTAGGCGTACTTGCGGTACGTCGAGAAGGCCGAACGAGAAACGCCTCGCCGGGCAAGAGGAGCGGACGACGGAGCAGGGATTCATGAATGGTCCGGGCTAGGGCGATCGATCATCTCCCTTCGTTGAGTCCTTGACAATGCACTGAAGCGATCTATTATTATTCGTATGGACACCACTCTTGCTCCTCGACAAATTACCCACGATGAGAAAAAGGCGGCCGAAGCCGCTTTCGCTGGTCGCCCATTCAATCAAAAATGGTCGGACGCGGCTCGCATCGTCTATGACGGCATCCTCGCCGCGATGGGGAAAGAGGCTCGTAGCGTCGAGATGCACGACGAACTCGAGCCGGTTGAGCCATTGGCTTGACCCATCCCCGCGTCGTCTAACGGGGGGAGGTTTCATCCCGATTACCCCCTGCACGCCTACACTGGGGCGGGACCGATGCAGCCTGAAGGCTCTCGCTGCCCACGGAACTAGCGCTGCGATCTCGCCCGATCTCGATCCACGAATTGTGTGACCAGATCCCGCTCCTCCGCATCACTCTTCACTTCACCATCCAGCCGCGCCTCAGTCAAACGAGCCAGGATTGTGCTATACAGTGGGCCGGGTGCGATACCGAGCGCCTTCAGCTCTTTCCCCGTCAAAGCGGGTTTGACAGTCCGATACGTCGTGAGATAGGCGGAAATCTGCCGCTTCGCCGATTCGGATTTGTTCTTCGCCAGCAGGAACACAAGGGTCTCGTCCGACAGGCCGGTGAGCAACCGGACCGTCTCAGATGGGCGAAGGAGCGGACGCCGGCTCAGTTGTCGGCAGACCTGCTGGGTGAGAAAGCGGGCCGCGTTGATCGCGGTTCGCTCTGCTTCGGTGAAGGGAAATCGTTCAAGCACCTCGTGGACGGCTGGCTCCGGCAAGACCTCGGCCAGTGCCATGGCGTAGACCAGCCACCGACTGATCGCCCGATCAAGACAGGAGAACCTGTACCAATCCAGCGCCTCTTCCACCTCGATCAAGCGCCGGTCCAGACGGCTCGACCAGGCCAGCTTCGCATGGACGAACCGCAAGAGATCGAGATCCGCCAGCCGGCGGACGGCATGCCGTGGCGTCCGCTCGGAAAACAAGAGTCGGAGTTCATCCAGCAACCGCTGGCCGGACAGTCGATGGAACAACTCCATCTTCACCGCCCCCTTGATGAGCGCCAGCGTCTCCTTGCTCAAATGAAAGCCGAAACGCAGTTCGAAGCGAATCGCGCGAAAGACCCGGGTGGGATCCTCCACGAAGCTCAAACTATGGAGCACCCGGATGATGCGCTCCTTGAGATCGCGCTGGCCCCCATAAAAGTCGATGAGCTGGCCGAACGTGCGGGGATTGAGCCCAACCGCTAAGGTATTGATGGTGAAATCCCGGCGGTAGAGATCCTTCTTGATGGAGCTCTGCTCGACCGTCGGCAAGGCAGTCGGGTATTCGTAGTACTCCGTGCGGGCCGTTGCCACATCCACCTTGAACCCGTCAGGCAACAGCACCACAGCCGTTCCAAAGCGCTCGTGAACCTTGACGCGACCCGCCCTCTCCTTTGCTAAGACGCGCGCGAACGCAATCCCATCCCCCTCCACCACGAAGTCAACGTCGAGGTTGTCGATGCCGAGCAGCAGGTCGCGGACAAATCCTCCGACGACGTAGACCGAATAGCCGAGTCGTTCGGCCAATTCGCCCGCCGTCCGCAGCAGATGACGCACGGCGTCGGGCAGCTGGTCACGCAGCAGCCCGCCGACCTCGCGCCGTCGCACTCCCCCCAAGGACTCCAACCCCATCAGCGATTTTGGCTTGCCGCGAGCAACCGCGAGCACATCGTCGTGCAGGCTGCGGAGCAGATCGGTCCGCGTGATGACTCCCACCGTTTTTTCGCCCAACAGCACCGGCACGAAACGCTGATTCAGTTCGATCATCCGTGTTTCGACTTCATGAAAGGGCGTGTCCGGCTGTGCACTGTACTGATCGCTCCTGGCAAGATCCTCGATCCGTTGATGCCCTAAACGATGAAACAGGGCTTTCTGGATGATCTCACGTGAAATGATCCCGACATACCGCTCCTTCTTATCCACCACAGGCAAGACGTTGACACCGTACGTCGTCATGGTCCGCTCCGCCTCAGCCACCGTCGCATCCGCGGCAATCGATTTCACCGGCTTCGTCATGACATCCTGGGCTAGCAACGTGGGACGGTATCGCTGCGTCAGAAGAGTTTTCAGTTGCTCCTGAACTTCGACTAACGTCCGGCCCTTCACGCTGGCCGCAGCCGCCACCGCATGTCCGCCGCCACCGAACTCGCGCGCGATCCAGGCAACGTCGATCTCCGGCCTCCGACTTCGCCCGATGATTTGGACCTTCTCCTCCAGTGAAATGGCGACGATGACCGCGTCGAGGCCCTGCAACTCCGCCAGTCGCTGAACCGCTTCAGCAAGGTCACCCCTGTAGCGATCATAGGTGCTCGACGCCAGAAGAATCTTGCGGCCCTCCAGATAGAAGATCTCCCCCGACTGCAACAGATCGTTCAGCAGCGCGATCAAATCGGGATCCAACGGATGCCGTAGGATCTCCGCAACCACGTTCAAATCGGCCCCCGCCCGCAGCACAAAGGCCGCAGCCTCCAGATCGCGGGGAGTCGTCGACGGATAGCCCAGCGAGCCTGTCTCTTCGTACAGACCAAGCGCCAGGACCGTGGCCTCTTCAGGCGTGATCGTGACCTGCCGGCTCCGGAGCAGGTCGATCACAATCGTCGTCGTCGCTCCGACCTTTTGGACCTCGCGATGCAGTTCGCCGCTTCGCCCCACCGAGGTCGTGTCGCTTGTGCCCAGGTCGGCAGGATGGTGATCGTAGATGTGCACGGCCACATCCGGCCTGTTCCAGAGTTCCTTGAAGGGCCCGATGCGCTCCGGCTCCTGGACAT
>JACQHN010000383.1 GCA_016199015.1 Nitrospira defluvii | reverse complement strand
TCTCGTCGTCTATCATCCGTATTTTTTTGCGTATAATGCGTTCCTGCTCGGTGGATTTGCGCTGGTGCAAATCACCTCCGGGCAAGGAGGGGTTCGAGCGACGCAGACGGTCTCGCAACACCATTACGATCTCATGACCTGGATGCAGGATATCGCGCAGAATCGCCTTCATTTCAAGGCCACCCAGAGCGCCCCTTTACTGCTGAATAAAACCGACCGGTTGTTGGACTCCTATTTGGCGGCGCGAAGGGCTCGCTCCGTGGTGTTGACCTGGCGCCAGTACATCAGCACGGTGATCTGGGAGGCGATCTGCCATAGCGGCATGATCGGCCTGGGCGGGTGGCTGCTGTCGATCGGGCAGATCACGCTCGGTCAGTTCGTCGCCGCCGAAGTCATCGTCGGCACGCTCCTTCTGAACCTCGATACGGTGACGCGTCGGATGTACGCTGTGACCTATATCGTGACGTCCTTCGATGAGTTGACGCGGGTCTTCTCTCTTCCGAAAGACGATGTGAGAGAGGGAGCGTCATTCTCACAGTCGCCCGATCCCGCCGTGCAGGGATTGCACGTGACGTGCAGAGATGCGAGTTTTGCCTATCCCGACTCGCCACCGATCTTCGACGGCTTCAATTTAGAGGTCGCGTTCGGGGAAAAAATAGCGGTCATTTCCCAAACCAGCACTGCCAAATCCATGTTGGCCCTCGTTCTGGCCGGCCTCTCTCGCCCCAGCACCGGGGTGGTCCGCTTCAACGACGTGGATCTCCGTGATATGTCCATGGAGGATATCAATGCCGCCCGCGCGCTGGTCCTCGATTCACATCTGACGCTGTTCGGCGGAACGCTGGAGGAAAACATCGCGCTCGGACGGCCGTCGGTGCAATTCGAGGACCTTCGATGGGCGCTGAAATTCGTCGGATTGGATGACGACGTCGATAGACTGCCGCGCGGTCTCGAAACGCCGACTCTGGCAGGAGGAAAGCTCTTCACGAAGAGTCAGATTCTCCGCATTCTGGTCGCCCGCGCGATCGTGACGCGGCCTCAGTTGCTGGTATTCGACGGGACGCTGCACAACATGGAGCCAGGCCTGCGGCAGATTCTGCTGCGGCGGCTCTGTGCCAAGGAAGAACCCTGGTCTGTGATCTTCGTGACGAATGACTCGTCCATCGGCGAGTATGTCGATCGACGTATGTTGTTGGAGTGATGTCAACCGGGCAGCGGTCCCGCTCAGGGGCGCAGGCGTCTGCTATGCAGCCTTGTTGCTGCATGGTAGCATGCGGTCCTGCTCGCCGATGAGACGCAGAGATGTTTAGACCGAGTCCCGATGCCTCCTTCTTCCACAGGATTCCCTATCGGCTGATCGCAGCTGTTCTGCTGATTGTGGCCTTGGTCGTCTCCGTCATGCTGTTCTTCACGCTGGAGCAGGAGATCCGGCTCTTGCAGGGTCTCACTCAAGACAAGACCGTTCCGACGGAATGGTTCCCGGCGCTCTGGCAGGCGCGACGCGACGTGATCATAGTGGCGCTCCTTGTGTTTCTGGTGAGCGCGATCGGGATCGCGGCGGTCATCACCTTCCTGCACTATGACAGCACCATTCGGACTCTCGAAGAGGTGAAGGGGCTGGCGCGCAACATCCTCCAGAGCATTCCGACCGGCGTCCTGACGCTGAATCGCAGGGGCATTATTACGGCCGTCAATCCCTCGGCTGAGGCTGTGTTGAAACGTGCGTCGATCGATTTGCTGGGCCACTCGTACGAATCGGTCTTCACGGAGGGAGATACCATCCGTGGGGCGCTTGATGCCGCGCTGCGGACCCATCGGCACATGAGTCAGAAGGATTTGCCCTATGAAAGCCGCGATTGCACCCTCCATACGATCCGCGTCAGCACGGCCGAGTTGACCGGGGACGATGGACAGCCCGCCGGCGTCATTCTTCAGGCCCAGGACGTCACGGAATGGCTGGCGCTTGAACAGCGAGTCCGGGTGGCGGAAAAACTGGCGGCTCTGCACACGCTATCCGCCGGGGTGGCGCACGAGTTGCGCAATCCGTTGAGCGCGATCGATTTGAATTTGCATCTCCTTGAGGAAGAATTCAAAGAGCAGGGTGGACCGGCGAAGCAGGCCGCTCATTACCTCCACGTGGTGAATGCCGAGTGCCGCCGCCTGTCGGTGATTCTCGATAACTTCATGAAGTTCGCGCGACCCGGCTCCATGGGTCTCCATGCGGTAGAGTTGCCCGCCTTGATCGAGCACATCATGGCGCTCATGCGGTTCGAAGCGGAGGAGCGGAAGATTCAGCTTGAGCAACGGGTGCGCAAGGATATGCCGTCTGTGCTGGGTGATGAGACGCAAATCAGCCAGGTGTTGGTGAACATCGTCGTCAACGCGTTTCATGCCATGCCGGGTGGTGGGCGTTGCTGTATCGCGGCGGAGGCACGCACAGGGGAAGGGAAGCGCTGGGTGGAGATTGTCGTGACCGACACAGGCATCGGCATTGAGAAGGAAGACCTGCCGCGACTCTTCGAGCCGTTCTATACGACCAAG
>JACQHN010000377.1 GCA_016199015.1 Nitrospira defluvii | reverse complement strand
GAGGCTTGCCAGCTTCTGCTCGACAGTCATATTTTGATCGATACTGCGACGTGTCAGTCGCCATTGCGTGAGAGCCACTTCCGCACTGGCTGGAAGGCGGCTTGCTATCCAGCCGCCTAGGCCCCCCATATCTCCGGCAACCAATCCCTCATACCAGGGACGGAGACTGCTCGCATAATATCCAAGGAGATCAGCGCGGGTCTCCTCCAGAGGGCTATGGAGGTTGCTGAAGCACACATGGGAGAGGTTGCCGGCATGAAGAGAAAAAGCTTTTAAACAATAGGCGATGGCCTGCGTGGGAAACCCGATGTATCCCTTGTGCCTATTCAGCCGTTCCTCTTGCACGGCGAAGATAATCATTCCATTCCAGCACAATACGACAGACGCATCAATACCTTCATTGATACCCAAGATCACCAAATCTGAACCCCGCGTTGTCTTGTCCATTATCCCGGTATTACAGCGCCACTGAGAATGTCACGGCATGCCCAAAGCCTCGCGATACAACGCCACGACACGCTCCGCCACTTTCTCGGAAGAAAGGTCTTGAATGGCCTCAAATCCATTGGACCGCTCTGGTTTCTGTAAGAAGCCGGCCAAGGCCCTTCCGATTTCCAGTGGATCTCGACCGACAATCCTCGACGGCCGAACATGGGCCAGCCGCTCTTTGACATCACCGACATCGACCGAGACCACCGGCAGGTTGCAGGCGATGGCCTCCTTCACAATGTTCGGAGAACCTTCCCAATCGCTGGTCATGAGAAGACAATCCGCCGCATTGAGATAGAACGGTATCCGTTCTTGCGTTGCAGAACCGTCCAAGATTTCCAATCGAATGTCACCACACCATCGATGAGCCATCTGAATGGCAGCCTCGGCCAGATCCAATCGCTTCCGTATCGCGTCGAATCCTGCATTAAATATGACAACCTTCTCATCCGATTTCCAACCCATGCGTATGCGCGCAGCGGCTTTCGCCATCGGCCTGAACCGCTGTAGGTCTACGCCGCTTGGAACAACGGCAACGAACCGTTGTCTCCACCACAATCGACTCTTTAGCTGCGTACTGACACACATCATCCGGCTCGCACGCAGTGCGGCGAATTGAGACAACAATCTCCCGACTGCGGAGCGAAGCGAACACAGACCGAGGCCAGGATTGAGATCGCTGCCTCTATACGTGATCACGAGCGGAACCCGCGATGAAAGCGCGCATACTGCTGCAGTCACGGTTCCGTAATGCGCATGAATGACATTCGGGTGGAACTGTGCCAATTCTCTCCGCAGCCTCTTGACCTCTCGAACGAGAACGATGGGAGACGTCCGTGATTGCAGGAACACCGAGCGGCACTCCACCCCGGCCTCGGACAGAGCAAGGATCAGATTCTTGGCGAAAATCATATTGGACGAATCTGCGGGGCCAGGAAGTACATGACACACACGAAGCACCTTACCTGAACTCACTCGTTCCGGCGAGCCAGTCATGGAGACTGCGGGGCTCATACTGCTCACTTCGCACCCACTTCCCGCCGAACCCCTCCGAATACTGATTCATATACCGCCGACTTCCTCACGGCCCGAGCGAATACCTCATGTCCGACGCTGTTCCAATGATGATCGTCAGGATGTTCGAAACGGCGGCCGGCCCTGGAATAGTCCTCCAGAAACTCCCGTTCCATATCGACGACCTCGAACCCTTTCTCGACGGCTCGGCCCATCAAATACGCGCGCATGAGGCCGAAATAACTGCGCTTGGCTGCATCACGGCGAACAGACTCATACAACTCAGGTCTGGGAGCATCGACGACAAGGAGAATATTCGAAGCAGGCAGCCCCGCCATAACTGGCAGTTGTTTCAGGAAGGCATCCACTGCGGTTTTTGAATCGGCGATCCGCGCAGGATCGGCACTCTCGACGGTATTCCCCACGTAGGTTGTCTCTGCAGGGCCCGCACCAAACCATTTTTTCACCCGCTCCAAGCTCCGATCCAGCAGGCCCGCGACTTCCAAATTTGCAACGATATACATCGCCAAGGAAGAGGCCGCGACATAATCCCTCCACGGCGGAATTTCGCGGTCGAGCCGGATGAGCTGCAACTCGGCGGTCCCATTTTGGGAAAAGTAATGAAACCCTGGCACCTGTTTGTATCGCAGCAAACTTTCATCGAAATCGTTCCCGACCACAGTCACCACGAGGCCTTCGAGTCGAAACACGTCTTTGACATAGTTCGCGTAGGCCAAGTATTGACTCAGTGCCGCCCCGGACGCTCCAAAACTATACACACGTCCCATGTCCCCAATCTCACGCCTCAACAGCGCCGCCGCCGTTTGATCGGACGGAACCATGGCCGCTTCGATGTAACTATCTCCGACGATCGCCACCAACGGCGTCGCCTGTTTCGCATCGTAGTCCACGTCGGAAATGAACCCCAGATTGTTGGTTCGCACATGATTCGTAATGGAGAAATTCCACCCCTTGGACCACACGGCCGTGCGATTCGGCGCATAGCGGTAAATCGGGTTCGCATCGTTCACGGCCAGCGCGCGGAACCCTTCGCTGACCGGCAGCATCCTCAGGAAGATTTCCAGGAAGACACCGCAGGCCAACAGGGATAACAACACCGTCACCACCATCACGGACAGTGACGCACGATACGAGCCCGGAGTCATCGCTTTCACAGCCGTTTCATCTGCCCCGTCGAAACTGAATGCCAATGAACGCCACTTAAAGATTCGGGCTCCACCGTTGCAGCCATCGCTCCAATGCCCAGAGACAATAGACCCGTTGATACAAGTTGTATCTGCTGATCCGAAGGTCGTCCCATCGTTGCTCGACAAAACATCGGAGCAATCGCTCAAGGTAACCGGCAGACACAATATCTCTGACGCGGGCCTTCGGTGAACACAGTTGATGATGAAGCTCGCGACGGCCCTGTTCCCCCAGCCATGAGTCGAACGGAAAGCCGAATCCCGCTTTGGGCCTGTGGCAGATCGCCGGCGGCAAGTAGCGTTCGGCAAGTCTCCGAAGGAGCCGCTTGTTCTCCCCAACTGAATACTTCCAGCGCTCTGGTATCCGAGCCGAACAGGCCAACACCGATTCTCCCAGGAATGGAATACGGACTTCCAGGCCATGGGCGCTACTCATCATGTCGACTTTTCTCAAATAGTCTCCCGGCAAGGCGGTGTTCATCGTGGCATCGATGAACTCCGCACCACCTACCCCGCTCGAACGGTCACCGGCTCCCATGAGCACAGGAACATAATCGGCTGCCCTCTGCTTTGCAGAAGGAGTCAGCATGCCCTGCAATTCATCAGGGAACAGATAACAGGACAATGCTAAAAGACGCTCGTTGCCGGACGCATCCGCAGCCCGTAACAATCTCTGAACTTGTCGCACCCGCTCAGAGGGCGAGACCCGCAAAACCGCGTGAGATAAGAGAAGCATTGCCCGAAGGCTCCATCCAGGCGCCCGGCCCAATGTCCTGGCGAGATCCGCGTAACCATAACGAGGATACCCCCCGAACATCTCATCGCCACCGTCTCCTCCTATCACCACTTTGACAAACGGTCTGACGGCTCGACACATCAAGTACGAGGGCACTGCAGATGAGTCCCCGAATGGTTGATCGAATTGCGAGAGTACCTCGTCGATCAGCGCAAGATTTCCCTGTCCGACCGGCACACGGATCTCATGATGATCTGTTCGCAAGTGCCGGGCCACCATGGCTGCATAAGGGGATTCGTCATAGGAGGTCTCACCGAACGCAACCGTGAACGTCGGAACTTTTTGCCCAAGATCGTTGACGAGCATCGCGACTAGAAGGGACGAATCAATCCCTCCGCTCAGAAATGCACCGATCGGAACATCTGCGATGAGCTGTTCACTCAGGCTTTCCAGAATGGCTCGGCGGCTCTCTTCAAGAGAAACCGATTCGTTCCAGTCCGCCGACTCCCGCTTCCACGCCCAGTATTTCCCACGCTCAACTCCCTGTCTCGTGACACGCAACCACGACCCCGGCTCGACTTCGTGGATTTCCGAAAAGAATGTATGCGGTGGCATGGTGTAGCTGAGCAAGAGGAAGTTCACTAAGGAGGCATAATCCAACGTAAGCGACCGAGTGCTCAACTCCAGGAGTGCCTTCATCTCCGATGCGAAGCAGAAAGCGCCATCAAGCATGGCATAATACAATGGTTTGATACCGGTTCGATCTCTCACGAGAAATAGCTCTTTGTTGATCTTGTCATACACCGCCAACGCAAACATGCCGTGCAATTTCGTCAGGCAGGCTGCCCCCCAATAGCTGTACGCTTCGAGGAGCACCTCTGTATCAGATTGCGTGCGGAACCTTCTCCCGACCTGTTCCAACTCGCCCCGGAGACTGTGAAAATTATAAATTTCGCCGTTGTAGACCATGACATAGCGATCGTCGGCCGAACACATGGGTTGCTGCCCTCCGGCCAGATCTATCACTGAAAGGCGAGCATGCCCCATCCCGACCGTCCCTGCCTGGTCCTTCCACATCCCCGACCCGTCCGGCCCCCGATGGTGCAACGCGCGAGTCATTCGACCGATCTTTTCCGAAAGGGCGTGATCGCCGTCTGGTCTGACAACACCGCAGATTCCACACATGATGACTTAACGAAGTTCTCCCGGCATGAATGGGTTGCGTTCGATCACCTTATTGTCCAGCAGCTGCGCCGCCGCACGCCGCCTCAGGACAACCCCAAGCATGACACTGTTCAATAGATAATAGAAACTGATGGCGGTCGCGATACCAACCAGACCACCGAACAACGCCCCGACACCTTTCATGATTAATCCGACCGTGTAGGTGAGCACCTCGATCTTCGCAGGGGTCAGCATGTCACCCTGGGCGTAAAAGGCGTTCACAAGTATGTGATTGATGCCGCCTGCCAGCACAACACCCGAGCAGCTCATTAGGATAACCCACATTCTTGTGAGATCGCCGAAGTGTAATATTCCATAGGTGCCCAAATGGTCCAGTACATTCAGCCGGGAGACAGCGAATGCTCCAACTACCAGCACGAGCACCATGCCCCCACTCAAACATCCCATCCACCAGACTCGTTCGCGCCATAGCGCGTTGAAAGAGCGCCATGATTTCTCACTCGCCAGTCGAGCCATCTGGGGGACAATCGGGGCGACCACGCCATGGTTGAACACTCTCCCTATTGCTGAATGAACACGCAGCACCAAATCCAGAATGGAGATGCTTCCGGGTGTGAGCAGAGAGGCAAGAAAACGATCGACGACAAAGCCTGTGCGGTTGTATGAGGCGCTGGCCACCAGCGGGCGCATCCTGTCCCACACCTCCTTCAGTAAAGACGGTAGATCGGACAGAGAACCACGTGTCGCCCCACCAAGAACCGGCAATAGAAGCACCCCGGGACCAATGACTATTGCGACTTGTACCCAGGCCGCAAGCCAGACGCCCCATCTATCAAGCCCGACCACCAAGAGCACCCATCCGCCACACGTACAGATCAGGACCGACAAGGCGGGCCACACAAAACGGCCTTTCGCCTGCGAGAGGCACGACAGCACCGTTCCGCAACCAGAGCCTATCAAGCCGACCACTTGAATCTGGGCCAATTGCACGGTGAGTTCAGCGGTGGATTCAGCCAACCCAGGCGCAAGAATGGGTACGACGGTCGGCGCGATAAGAAACAATATGCCGGCGACTATCGATGAGACAGCCGCGATGGCACACAGCAGCGGCCAACCGGCTCTGTCCCGATCGGCTTCTGGCTTTGAAGAGAGGAAGGGGATTAACACGAAGCCAAGCGGCTCCATGAGGAGCGCGATCGCGATCTGTGGCAACGTACCCCCGGCATACAGCGCATCGGCTTGTGCACCGACGCCCAAATGCGCGACGGTATACCATTGAATGCCGAATGCGCTGACGATTTGGGCAACCGTGATCACCGACAGGGCCGCGCTCAGGCGAAGGTGCCGAGGGTGCGCGTCACAGGCAGATGGGTCGTCAACTGACATACCGTATCTCAATCGTGACGCATGGGATCTGTGTCTGCACCGTGCAGGGACCTGCCGACCTTCTTCTGCGTTCCTTCACAGAGCCCCCATCGTAACGGCTGCCGCGAAGGGTTCCCAAACGTTGACGTTTCGCACCGGTCCCACTTATGATCCGCTCCCATTGTGCTGCAGCCCATCCCCCTCACATGGCGCATACTTCCACTGGTCGTCGTTTGGACACTCGTGATGCTGTTCGACACGCTCCCAGCCTCAGCGGACAGTACGGTTCCTTCCACTCCCCAGGATCTGGACCTGCGGCTCGAAACCACGACGTTTTTGCTCAACTTTGAAAAACAAGGTCTCGAAGACAACACGTTCACCAACGGCCTGGGGCGGGATACGACCCTCATCGGCAATCTGCTGAACGTGTATGTACGGAAACGCCTGCTTTCCTCCGTAGACTTAGACCTTGGAGTGTTCGCCAATATGCCGTTCGGCCATGACACGGAAGTCTCGCAAGTCCGGCCGATCGTCCGCCTTCAATATCGCCCCATTGAGGAAATCACTGCCCTGCTCGGCACTCTTACGGTCCCGCACCGGGACTTTCACGACGCGGTCTTCGACAATGCCAACCGGTTTGTGCGGCCGATCGAACAGGGCGCGCAGGTTGTGGTGAACTCAGAGTATTACCGGCAGGATCTGTTTATCAACTGGGAACAAGCCTTTCGCGGCTCCGCCACTAACCGATACGATGTCGGGTATGCGGGGCAACTTCGAGCCGGGCCCTTACGCTTCAACGGCCAGGCACATTGGGTCCATCACGGCCAAGCCCTCCTCAAACTCGATCGCTCCTTCAATACCGGCAATAATCTGGTCACCGCGTTCGGCCCTGAACTCGTCTTCGAACCGGCGCGTTATTTCAGTGCACTCCGATGGTGGAATGAGCTCGGCATCCGGCTGACGTATCTCAACAGCTTCAACCAAGCGGCTCGCGCCACCCCCTATGGCCAGGGGCGCGGTTACGATGTTCAGGCCTGGCTGGATATCGCAGGCTGGCGGCCTCGCGTGGGATTCTGGCGCGGGGTGAACTTCCTCAGCCAGCAGGGCGACCCCGAATTCGTCGCAGGAAACTTCATGGAAGTGGGGCTCTCCAAAGTTTATGCGTTGGGAGACAATGCCTCCATCGAGTTCGGAGTGCAAGCCAGACGCCTGCGCAACGCGGTCAATGAGTTTATCCCTCAAGGGACCAAATGGGTCAATCAGCAGTATCTCGTCTTCAATTGGAATTGGGACACCGCCGACGGCCGATTGCTGAGAGATCTCTTTCCCGCACAGGATGCACCAGCCTCCACGGACCAGGCCACGGAGGCCACGCCTCGCTTCACGGCCAAACTCGATACCCTGACCTATGTCTATCACATCGCCTACTCCGGCCTCGGGCAAATCGGAGGACGACCGGTCGCGAACAGCACGTTTGCCGGCCAATATATCGCTCCCGTGCTCCGGTACAGCCCGTCGCCCCGGTTAAACTTGGATATCGGCCTGTTCGCCGGCTTACCGATCGGAGATACGCAGAGGTTTCACACGGTCCAGCCGATCCTATCGGCAGAGTATGAACTCTGGCCTGCGGTATCGCTGATTGCAGGCACGATCAAGCGCAACCACCCCTTCGTGGATGCACTGTTCAACGATGCCTCCCTCTTTTCACGCCCCATCGAACAAGGATTCCAACTCCTGGTGAACCGGGAACATTACCAGCAGGATCTGTTCATCAACTGGAACCAAATCGAGACATTTCAAAAGCCGGAGCGATTCGACCTCGGGTATGCAGGGCGGGTGAGCGCCGGATTCTTCTCCTTCAATGGCCAGGTCTATTGGACCCACAGCGGCGGGGCACAGTATTCGGAATCTCGCACGTTTTTCGGAGTCGGCCTGCCGAGGGACCGACCGGCGTCGAACAACTTCCTCACGGCATTCGGACCGCAATTCACCTTCCAGCCCAGCCGATATTGGTCCGCCCTGTCGTGGTTCCGTGAGATCGACATGATGGCGCTGTACCTCACCAGTCAAAACGAACCGACGCAGAGCGGAGCCCCGATCGTCCGTGGCCGGGGCTATCAACTGACGGCGGGCGTGAACCTGGAAGGCTGGTGGCCTTACGTCACGATCTGGCGCGGAGAGCATTTTGTGAATGAACAGGGCGATCCTGCCTACTACGCCGGGAACTTCACGGAATTCGGGCTGCTACGTGACTTCCTGCTGCCCGCCGGTTTTTCCTTACGGATCGGTGGGTTTGGACGGGTGATCGAAAATCGTGTGACCCATACCGAGTATGCGCTCCTGAACTGGTCCTGGGATCAATCGCCGTGGCGTGGGTTCTGCCTGCGGCCGACGTTGCTGCATCGAAGCGAGTCCCCCTGCAGCCAGTGGTAAGACACTTCTCTCTTGCCACCCCGCATCAAGCCCGTTAGAGTAGGAACTCACGCGATGTGACGGTGGATTGTTTG
This sequence comes from Nitrospira defluvii, assembly GCA_016199015.1. Classification (GTDB taxonomy): domain Bacteria; phylum Nitrospirota; class Nitrospiria; order Nitrospirales; family Nitrospiraceae; genus Nitrospira_A; species Nitrospira_A defluvii_B. Next base: position 418 of record JACQHN010000377.1, on the reverse strand, counting down.
CTCACGGTGGAGGGGATATGTTTCGCAGACAGTTGGGGTTCTTGTTGGGGCTCGTGGCACTGTGTTTGCCTGCGCTCGGCCATGCCGAAACCTATGGAGCATTTGCTATTGGACCCAATATCGCCACCCTCGATACTACGGACGTCGGCAAGCTCGACTTAGCTAACAATTTGGCTTACGGCGCGAAATTGGGCCATTACTTCGACGACCGCGGTTTCAACTGGTTCGGTCTTGAAGTCGACATGTACCGATCGTCGCCTGATATCAAACAGCAATCCGTCCCTCGCTCCACGAATCCTTTCCTGTCTCAAAAGGTCCTCGGTGCTGATCTGCTGGTGCATTCGTTGGCCTTCAATGCGCTGGTTCGCGCGACCGGCTATCGATACAAAGTTGAGCCCTATGTAGGGCTGGGCATCGG
>JACQHN010000376.1 GCA_016199015.1 Nitrospira defluvii | reverse complement strand
GCTCGCGGCCAGGATACGCATGACCACATCTTCGTTGTAGCCGGCGGTCGGGATCGTGGCGACACGCAGTTCGATTTCTTTATTTTCACCGACCTTGAACTTGATCTTCCCGTCTTGGGGTTTTCGCCGTTCCGCGATGTCGAGGCTTGCCATGATCTTGAGGCGGGACACGATGGCCCGACGATAACTCGGTGGAATTTTCATGTATTCGAAACAGTCGCCGTCGACGCGAAACCGAACCAGCGTATCGCGCTTTTCCCCATAGGGTTCGATGTGGATGTCGGAGGTACCTTGCCGAAAGGCATCGGCGATAATTTGGTTGGCCAAGCGCACGATGGCATTGTCGTTTTCGTCCAGGCCTGAGCTGGAGGCATCTTCTGCCGCTTCAAGTTGTGACTCGTTGACCAGTTCGCCAAGAATGTCGGAGACGTTCTCATTATTTTTTGTCGTGGTGTCCGGCGTGCCGGTCGTACTCGAGAGGAAGAGAGAAATGTCGCGACGCAGGCTGACTGCGAATCGAATATTTAAGCCGGGAAAGGTGCGCTTGATGTCCTGGACGCGATCCAAATCGCCCGGATCATCGGTCAGAATTTCAATCGCGGCGCGATCCCGCTTGAGCGGCATCCAATGGTTTTTTTTCAGGTAGTCGACGTTCAGGTTCTTGAGCAACTCGATGTCGACGATCGTACGTTCGCTAAATTCGATATAGGGGCACTTGTGAAGTTGGGCGAGCGATTTGCCGAGGTCGGCTTTCGGAATTTTATACTTGTCGATCAGCAGGGATTCGATATCGGTGGCGCCTTTTTTGGATTCTGCGACGGCATTGTCCAGATCGTTTTGTGAGATCTTGCCGTTCGCCAGCAGGAAATCGAATTTGGAAGGGGGTTTCTTCGACGTCTTTCGAAGACTATAGAACGCGGTCCCCAGCGATTTGGCAATCTCCGCAACGCTCTCTTCGTCTTTCCGGGTGAATCGTCCTCCGCTCTTTTTGTTCAGGAGTTGGATCACGCCCATCAGATATTTGTTTTCCGCCACCACCGGATAGGTGAGGACCTGCTTGGTCTTGAATCCGGTGTTCTTGTCGTACGTGGCATCATGGGTAAGCGACGGGTGTACCGCGCTGAGTTCAGCCTGACTGTAGGCGTCGCCCACATTGACGGGACGAAGGTATTTGGCGCAGAACCCTGCGAGGCTCTGTTCCGTGATCGGGGTGCGGACTTCCTGGATGGTATCGAGATGGGGAATCTTGGAGAAGATTTCTTTTTTTTCGGAATCCACTACGAAGAGCGTCAGATCTTCTGCATCGAAACAACTGAGGATCTCGTGGCGCAGATCCAGCAGAATCTGGTCGATGTCGCTCGCTGCGAGAATGTGCGTGCTGATTCGTTTGATGTTTTCGGCGAACCCGGATTTGAGGGTGCCGTCGCCTAATCCGGGCAGCGGAACTTTGGGCTGCATCGAGCTGTCTCCAATACGGGTCGAATGAGCGACTGGTTTGGTGTCGACCAGCGACCTGATGCCTGGCCTGGGAATTTTTGCAGGGAACGGGTTCTGGAGCGGGCGTCTCCCGTGTGAGTCAGTGTATCCCAACGGGTAGTCAAGGCAAGTAAAAGGCATTTTCTCGAAGCCGTTTTTCCGGCTAGCGTTGCTTGCGGCCAGGTCGGTGAGAGGCAGAACGACTCGTGTGGGCGACTGAGGAAGGGAGCGGGATTAAGAGGCTGTGCTCAGCCAGGAAGACAGTGTTGCGAGAACTTGGTCTGGGGTGACTTTTTGGGTTTCGCCGGTGTGGCGAAGTTTGAGTTCCACTTGGCCTTGAGCGAGCCCTTTATCGCCAATGACCAAGTGATAGGGAGCACCGATCAGGTCGGCGTCGTTGAATTTGACTCCGGCCCGCTCATCACGATCGTCCCAGAGCACTTCAATGCCGGCATTCTGCAATGTGGCATAGAGGGTTTCAGCTAACTGCGTGACCGGCTGAGACTGGCTGAGCGGTAAGAGCGTGACGTGGAAAGGCGCGATGGGAACCGGCCACTTGATGCCTTTGGCGTCGTGATTTTGTTCGACCGAGGCCGCGGCGGTGCGGCTCACACCGATTCCATAACAGCCCATGACCGCGAGTTGCTCTTGCCCCTGCGCATCCAAGAACGTGGCCTTCATGGCTTGGCTGTATTTCGTGCCCAACATGAAAACATGGCCGACCTCAATGCCTTTGGCGGTCTTCAACGTGCCATCTTTGCGCGGAGAGGGATCGCCAGCCTGTGCATTACGGAGATCGGCGAACTGGTCGACGGCAAAGTCGCGATCCCAGTTGGCATCCACCAAATGCGTGTCGGCCTGGTTGGCTCCGACGACGAAGTTGGCCATGGTCTTCACGGCCAAATCGGCCACAATGCGGATCTGTGTTAATCCGACCGGCCCCACGTAGCCGACCGGCGCGCCGATCAAACTCGGTACAAGTTCCGGCTTGACGAGCTCAAGATCGGTGACTCCGAGGAGTCGTTTGACTTTGATCTCATTGACGTCGTGATCGCCTCGAACGAGTACCGCGACCGTCTCTTTGCCTGTGGTATAGAGCAGAGTCTTGACGAGTTGACGGGGCGTAATCTTCAAGAAGGCCGTAACCTCTTCAACCGTCCGTTGCCCCGGCGTGGAGACGGGGGTCAGGGGACGGTGAGGCGTCTCATCGGTTGCGGTCGGCGGCAGTACTTCAGCACGCTCGACATTCGCGGCGTAGGTGCCTTCCTCGCTATAGACGATGGTTTCCTCGCCGGTGTCCGCCAGCACCATGAACTCATGCGACGAGGTGCCTCCAATCAGCCCGGTATCGGCTTCTACAGGGCGAAAGGTGAGCCCGCAGCGCGTGAAGATGCGGTTGTAAGCATCGTACATTTTTTGATAATTCAACCTGGCTCCGGCCTCGTCCCGGTCGAAGCTGTACGCGTCTTTCATGATGAATTCGCGTCCGCGCATCAGTCCGAAGCGCGGACGGATTTCGTCGCGGAATTTCGTTTGGATCTGATAAAAATTCAACGGCATCTGTCGATACGAGCGGACTTCTCGTCGGAACAGATCGGTGATCACCTCTTCGTGCGTGGGTCCGAGGCAAAAGTCCCGTTCGTGTCGATCCTTAAACCGGAGCAGCTCCTTGCCGTAGAAGTCCCAGCGTCCCGTTTCACGCCACAGTTCGGCCGGGGAAGCGACCGGCATCAGCAGCTCCTGGGCGCCGGCGCGGTTCATTTCTTCGCGGACGATGCGCTCGATTTTGCGGAGTACCCGCAGGCCAAGCGGGAGGTAGATGTAGATCCCGGCAGCCACTTTTCGAATCATACCTGCGCGCAGCATGAGGCGATGGCTGACGGTTTCAGCCTCGCCTGGGTCTTCGCGCAATGTGGGAATGAGGGTTTGAGAGACGCGCATGCGGGTTACGGAGAAATCAATCGCTCGATATCATTCCAAAAGGCAAAAATCATGATGCCGACAAGAAGGACCAAGCCGACCTGTTGCGCCAGTTCCCGTTGCCGATCTTCCAGGGGTTTCCGGCGGATGGCTTCAATGAAAAAGAACAGCAGGTGTCCGCCATCTAGAATGGGAATGGGCAATAAGTTGAGCACACCCAGGTTGATGCTGAGCATAGCCATGAGAAACACTAAACTCGAGGTCCCCTGTTCGGCTGCATCCCCAGCTGTTTTAGCGATCGTGAGTGGTCCGCCGATGTTTTTGCGGGAGATCTCTCCGATGATGATCTTGTAGATCCCCACCACTGTCAGTTCAGTCCAGCCCCAGGTGGCTTGAGCGCCGAGCCACGGCGCCTTGAGGGGATCGTTCGTTTGCAGGATAGTTTGGTTCTGGGCGGAAATGCCGATCCTGCCGATTTCGACCGGCTTCCCGTCCACCGTGGTTTTTTCACCCACCGGCGTCACAGAGAATGACTGGGCCGCGCCGCTTCGTTGGATATCGAACTGAAGCGCCTGGTTGGGATTTTCGCGCACCAGGGAGGTCATCTGTGACCAGGTGAAGATATCGTGCCCGTCGATGCGGACGACGCGATCTCCCGCCGAGAGGCCGGCGGCCTGCGCGCGCGATCCTGGGATCACGGCCGTGATGACCGGCGCCCGTTCTTCAATTCCGAGTTGATAGACGGTCACGGCCTTGCCGTTGTCCTGTAGGGTTGTTTTGCTAGGGGTGACGAGCACCGTCTTGATCTGTTCTCCGCGCGTGAGGTCCAGCGTGAGCTGTTTGCCGTTGCTTTGCGCGATGTATTTCAGCAGTTCGGCGCTCGTCGAGATTTCTTTCTCGTTGACTCGAAGGACGCGGTCGCCAGGCTTCAATCCAGCCTGGTCCGCTGGGGATCCGGGCAGTACCGCTTCGACTTCGGGAATGATGTCCTTGAAGCTTGGCACCGGTAGGGTGTAGCCAAGGCCGATGTAGACCGTATAAATCAGATAGGCCAGAATGAAATTGAAAATCGGCCCAGCGGCGACGATGAGCGTTTTGCCCCAGAGCGATTGATGGGCAAATGCGCGCTTCTTGTCTTCCGATGTAATCGTTTCGTGTTCGTCTTCTCCGAAGAGCTTGACATACCCTCCCAGCGGCACCACCGATAACAAATATTCCGTTTCTCCGATTTGCCGCCCGAAAATCTTCGGCCCGAAGCCGAGTGAGAACTTCAGGACCTTAACCCCAACCCAGCGCGCGGCCAGAAAATGTCCCATTTCATGAAAGGCGACGAGGACGCCCAGTACCACCAGGAACGGAAGCGCCCAATGGGTTAGAAGCGAGACAAAATCAGGTGACCAAGCAAAGGCTGTTCCCACAAAAAACTCCTTGGGTTCAGAATATTACTGCGTCAAGGCATGCACGAGGGACTCGGCTTTCTCACGAGCCCAGCGATCAGCCTCCAACGCATCATCCAAGCCGTCAATCTGTCGCGGCGCATGTGCGTCCATTGTACTCCGAATGATGTCCGGAATATCGAGAAAACGAATTCCGCTCTGGAGAAACGCCTCCACTGCTACTTCGTTGGCGGCGTTCATCGTCGCCGGCATGGTGCCACCGATCCGCAAGGCGTCATAGCCTAACTGCAAACAGGGAAACCGATCATGATCGGGCTTGAAGAACGTGAGTGTGCTGATTTCGGTCAGGTCCAGCGAGGGTAATTCCAACGGCATCCGTTCAGGATAACGCATGGCGTAGGAAATCGGGGTGCGCATATCGGGAAGACCCAACTGCGCAATCACTGACCGGTCGGTGTATTCTACCAGAGAATGGATAATGCTCTCGCGATGGATCAACACTTCGATCTGGGTGTCCGGAATATCGAAGAGCCAACGCGCCTCGATGACTTCCAGCCCTTTGTTCATCAGTGTGGCCGAATCGATCGTAATCTTTGAACCCATTTTCCAGTTGGGATGTTGCAAGGCGCGTTCAGGGCCGACGTCCTGCAGTTGTTCGCGCGAAAAGTCCCAGAGCGGACCTCCCGAGGCGGTCAGGATCACGCGTTTGACGTCTTCACGTCGATGCCCTTCGAGTGATTGGAAAATGGCGCTATGTTCACTGTCGACGGGAAAAATACGGACGTGATGTTTCTTGGCTTCCGCCTGCATCAGTGCCCCGGCCATGACCATCGGCTCCTTGTTGGCGAGGGCGATCTGTTTCCCGGCACGAATGGCGGCCAAAGTCGGAACCAGCCCTGCGCCGCCGACGATGGCCGACACGACCAATTCGGCTTCCGGCGCTTGCGCGACTTGTGCGACGCCATCGTTTCCCGCGAGAATTTGGACGGGGAGATCGGCGCACCGTTGGCGCAGCCTTGCGGCTGCTGACTCGTTGGCGAGCGCCGCGAACGCCGGGCGAAACCGTCGAATCTGCGCTTCGAGTTTGTCGTCGTTCGAGCCGGCAGTCAGGCCAATGACACGAAATTCCTGCGGAAATCGATCCACGATATCGAGGGTGTTGGTTCCGATCGAGCCGGTCGATCCAAGAATGACGATATTCTTCATGACATGCTCCACAGCGGGCGGACAGTTATCCGTCACACATTATTGACGATCATGACATAGTAGTAGAAGGCCGGGCCTGTGAACAAGAGGCTATCCAGTCGATCGAGCATGCCTCCGTGTCCTGGAATCAGCGCTCCGGAGTCTTTGAAGCCCGCACTCCGCTTAATGGCCGATTCCGCCAGGTCGCCGATGAGTCCGGCCACCGTGAGGATCACGGCCAGCACCAGGCAATCCACTAACGAGAAAGCCGGAAGAAACCATCCACGGGCCACCAGCGCCATGAGGCCGGCGAGAACGAGGCCACCAGCCAAGCCCTCATAGGTTTTTTTCGGGCTGATCACCGGCGCGAGCGCGCGCCGTCCCAAGGACTTTCCGACGATATACGCGCCTGTATCACCCGCCCAGGTCACGAGCACCACGAAGAAAATGAGTAGCGCCCCGTCCGGCAATCCCCTGATCAACAGGAGATAGCTGAGCGTCAGTCCGACGTACAGGACGCCCATCACCAAAACCAAACCGTCCATGAGCGCGTCGCGCAGCGGTTTTCCGGACAGCAGGGGCATGCAGAGCGCGATCATGACGGTGCCCAGCAGCACGGTGCGATCGGCCACGAGAGCGGGCCACTGCGAGCTGCCTAGCAAGAAGGCGGTGGCCGCCACACCCACCCAGCTCCACCAGGGCCACGGTGCCTGCCCCACATGGAGCCGATAAAATTCTCCCACGGCCAGCATGCCGGCGATCGTCACGAGGCCGAAGAACGCCACTGGTCCGAGATCGTGCACCAGGACATAAAAAATAGGAAGAAAGACGACCGCCGCGAGGACGCGACGAACGGCTTCCGACGATGAGCGTGGTCGAGCGGCTTCCGGGGGGGTGGGCATCATCTCCTCGCACTGGAAGGCTCCCGGTTTCACCACGAAGAGGTTAGGAGGAGACGCTGCTGAACACTCGACCGAAACGGCGCTCGCGCCGCTGGTATTCAATCAACGCGACCAACGTTTCGCGTCGACGGAAATCCGGCCACAGTGTCGGGGTGAAGTAGAGTTCCGTATAGGCTAGTTGCCACAGCAGAAAGTTGCTGATACGGGTCTCGCCGCTGGTGCGGATCAAGAGGTCCGGATCGGGGAGATCGTGGGTATAGAGGGCCTGTTGCACGGCGCGTTCATCGATTCGGTCGACCGACAATCGCCCGTCCTGCACAGCCCGGGCGAGATCTTTGGCCGCATCGACCAGTTCCGCGCGGCCGCCGTAGCTCAAGGCAACATTGAGGATTAATTTGTCCAGGTGGGCGGTGTCCTGCTCGGTGGTCCGAACCCACTGTAGGGCTGTTGGAGGAAGGGACGAGACCCTGCCGATCGTCTGGAATCGCACTCCCTTTTCGACCAAGCTTGAGCGTTCGGTCGACAGGTAATGTTCCAGCAGGCCCATCAGTGCCGTAATCTCTTGTGCCGGCCGATTCCAATTTTCTTGTGAAAAGGCGTAGATCGTCAGAATTTTGATGCCGAGTTCGAGCGAAAGCGAGATCAATTCCCGGACGGACTTGATGCCTTCCTGGTGGCCGGCAATGCGCGGCAGCCCGCGTAACTCCGCCCATCGACCATTTCCATCCATAATCACGGCCAAATGTTTCGGCAGGAGGTCTGGTTCGAGTTGCGAGAGCAGGTCAGAGTCAGGAACAGGCTCGATATCGCGTGATCGAGAATCGTTCATGGAGCGGCGTCTGCACCTTTACTTGTTCTGTGTGGATCTCCGAAAAGGTAACGCGAGTCTATCCGTGGGGTATGGGAATGTCAAACAGTATTTCCAAATTTCGCTGTATTTGCAGATGGTTCGAGCGCCTTTGCATTGCGCCTCCTGAAAGGAGTGCGTTATACTCAGCGACCGTACGAGAGGAGTATCTTTATGGCTAAGAACGAGGCCGGCGCGCTGGCGCGTTTCGGGGTCACGGATCGAGAAATCGAGCAGGCGCTGGGACGGGTCAAGGTATCGACGGTCGATTATGCCGACCTATATTTCGAGTATTGCCAGTCGGAATCGGTCTCCATGGAAGAGGGGATCGTCAAGCGCGCGACGAAGAGTATCGGGCAAGGGGTTGGCGTGCGCGCGACCGTCGGTGAGAAAACGGGATTTGCCTATTCCGATGAACTGACGCCGAAAGATTTGAACATCGCCGCCGAGACGGCGCGATACATTGCCGATTCAGGCCAGAGCACCGCCCCGGTCCCCATGACGCATCGGCCGGCCTTGGCACGGAACCTCTATCCGCACGACCGCACCGACATCGAAGTGGCCACCCGCGATCGGGTCACGTTGCTCAATGCCATCGATGCCGAAGCCAGACGGTACGATCCTCGGATCAAAAATGTGATGGCCGCCTACAATACTGAATACAAGGTCATGCTGGTCGCGACCTCCGGAGGGCTCATGGTCGGAGATATCCAGCCGCTGTCGCGGTTGCAGGTGACCTGCATCGCCGAAGAAAACGGCAATCGACAAGTCGGGACGTTCGGTGGTGGCGGTCGGATCGGACTGGAATATTTCCAGAAGGATCAGCGGTACCTCCAATTCGCCAGGGAAGCGGCGCGGGAAGCGATCCTCAATCTCAGCGCCGTCGATGCGCCGGCCGGGGTCATGCCGGTCGTGCTTGGCGGGGGATGGCCCGGTATCCTGCTGCACGAGGCCATCGGACATGGTCTGGAGGCGGACTTCAACCGCAAGAAGACCTCGGCCTTCTCAAATCTTCTCGGGAAGAAAGTGGCCTCGGAGGTCTGCACGATCGTGGACGACGGGACGCTTCCCTTCAGACGTGGCTCGCTGAATGTGGATGACGAAGGCACGCCCACCAGCCGTACGGTCCTCATCGAGCGCGGCATTCTTCGTGGCTACATCACAGATAAATTGAATGCCCGCCTGATGGGCATCCCCGTGACCGGCAACGGACGCCGGGAGAGTTATCAGAGCGTGGTGTTGCCACGGATGACCAATACGTTCATGTTGGCCGGCGAGTCCGATCCCCAGGACATCATCAAGTCCGTGAAGAAGGGCCTCTACGCCGTGTCGTTCGGCGGTGGGCAGGTGGATATTACCAACGGCAAGTTCGTGTTTTCCGCGAGCGAGGCCTACCTCATCGAGGATGG
>JACQHN010000409.1 GCA_016199015.1 Nitrospira defluvii | reverse complement strand
GGTCCTCGTTCAGGACCTTCATGGCGGCCTTCAGGTCGAGGTTGTCCTTCGACTTCTTATTCCAGGGTAATTCGACCATCCATTCCAGGTAGGTCCTGACCGTGGCCGACTCGGCCGTATCCGGGTGCATTTTTTCCAGTCGCTTAAGCTGTTTTTCAGTTTCCTTGAGCACCTTTTCGGGCATCTTCGCGTCTTTGATGCGCTTGCGGAACTCCGCGACTTCTTCCGCCCGCTCGTCCAACTCGCCGAGTTCCTTCTGAATCGCCTTCAACTGCTCGCGCAGGAAGTATTCACGCTGGGTCTTGTCCATCTCCCCTTTGGCCTGGGCCTGAATCTTCTGTTGCATGGAGAGAACATCGATCTCTTTCGCGAGAATCTCGCTGATCTGCCGCAGCCGTTGAATCGGATCCACAATTTCCAAGACGGCTTGCGTGATATCGACCTTCAACCCAAGATTGGAGGCCACCATATCGGCCAGCCGGCCTGGGTCTTCCAGGTTCTCAATCACCACCATGACGTCCGGAATGAGCACCTTGCCGAGGCTGACAATTTTCTCGATCTGTTCCTTGACGGTGCGCATGACGGCTTCTGTCTCGAGCGACGAACCGGGCTGCTTCACCTCGACCAGCTTCTCGATCCGGACGGAATAGTAGGGGTCGTTCTGGATGTATTCTTCGATTCGCCCCTTGGCGAGACCCTGCACCAAAATCTTGATGCGTTCGTCGGGCAGCTTGAGCATCCGCATGATGATGCCCACGGTGCCGACCGGGTGAATGTCCTCCGGCTGCGGGTTTTCCACATCCAGGGATTTCTGCGTCGCGAGAAACAGCATGCGATTGCCCGCGAGCGCCGCTTCGATCGCCTTGATCGACATTTCGCGTCCGACGAACAGCGGGAGCACCATATAGGGGAAGACCACGATATCTCGCACGGGCAGCAGGGGCAGCTGGTCCGGCGGTTCGAGGTTCTGATTGCTTGAAAAATCTTGTTCTACTGCTTCAGCCATGAGGCTCCAGTCTGCTGAGTGTCTAGTCGTAGTGACGATGTCGTGCTGTGGCACGGTTTGGGCGACGGTACTCCGTCATGCCCAAGGCTAGCTGGTGGCGCGTACCCGACCTGAGCCGGAGCGTCCGGCGCCGCGACGACGCGCGTCGGTGGCTGCCGGTTGGAGTCGTTGTTGCAGGAACTCGCCGAACGCAGGTCCCAGGGCCGGATTCTTCAGTGCCAATTCGACGGTGGCGATGAGAAATCCGAGTTTATCGCCTGCATCATGCCGTTGCCCCTGGATTTCGTGCGCAAACATCGGGGTGTGGCGGACGAGTTGCCGCAAGGCATCAGTCAGCTGAATTTCTCCGTTCTTGCCCGGCGGAGTCTTGCGAAGGATCGGAAAAATTTCAGGCGGCAATACGTAGCGCCCGATGACCGCAAGATTCGACGGCGCATCGGCGGGTGCCGGCTTTTCAACCAGATCGTCGACCCGGTGCAGCCCGTTCCGCACACGGCGAGCCGAGATGATGCCGTATCGGCTCACTTCTTGATGCGGAACTTCCTGTACGCCCAAGACGGCGCCTTTGCGTTGTTTGTAAATATGGATGAGTTGCGCGAGGCCAGGCACTGCCGCGTCGATGATTTCATCGCCTAAGATCACGGCAAATGGCTCATCGCCGATCAGGTGTTGCGCGCAGAGTACGGCATGACCCAATCCCATGGCTTCCGGTTGGCGCACGTAACAGAAGTTTGCCAGATTCGAAATGTGCCGCATCTGATTGAGGACTTGCCCCTTGCCGCTGCCTTTGAGATTTTCTTCCAGTTCCAACGAGCGGTCGAAGTGATCTTCGATCGCGCGCTTGCCTCGGCCGGTGATGATGATGATGTCTTCGATGCCGGACGCGACGGCTTCCTCCACGACATATTGAATCAGCGGTTTGTCGACCAGCGGCAGCATCTCTTTCGGGGAGGCTTTGGTGGCGGGAAGGAAGCGTGTGCCCAGTCCGGCAGCGGGAATAATAGCTTTACGTACATCTGTGCGAGTCATAGGGGCGATAGTATGTGATGGGGTAGGTGAAGTCAAGATTTCGTCGGGTCTTTTCGGTCGTCACCGATGCGCCGCTCCGCCGGGAAACTCCTTTACATTGAAAAATGTGGTCAATATAATCCGAGAGTTTTCCTGTAGATGTGCGGTGGTGCTGCAAAGAAAGCGGCGCATCGGTGATGGTAAAGGTGACAGCTCGCAGGCGCCAGCGCGGGGCCAGTCGGCTCGGCGCAAGGGACGTGACACGGAACGTGACGGTTTCCTATCTCGAGGTCCAGTACAACCAGTGCTTGCATTCCCAGGCGGTACAGAAGGATTGCGGTGATCAAGGCGGGAGGCAGGCGATGGGTGCCGATTTTCTTTCTTGCGCTGGTGGTGCTCTACACGATCGGTGTGGGAGAACTCCTGTACGCGCAGGACGGCGTGCCGCTGGTGACATCGGCCACGATCCGTGGCCAGAAACGCATTGAATTGCAGGCGATCGAGGGGCGTCTCACGCTCAAGGCGAACGACCGTTTTACCGCCGACGCGCTCCGTGAGCAGGTCAAAATTCTGTATGGAACCGGCTACTTCGAGGACGTGCAGGTCGAGACGGAACCCGGTCCGGGTGGCGTGGCCGTCGTGTTTGTCGTCCGTGAAAAGCCCTTCATCACCGAAATCGTGTTCGATGGGAACGAGGAATTGAGCGACGATAAGCTGAAAGAGAAGATTACCATTAAGAGCCAGACCTTTCTCGACCAGCAGCAGGCCAAGGAGAGCGCGGAAAAGATCCGGCTCGCCTATCAGGAAGACGGGTTTTTCAACTGCGAGGTGATTCCCGTCATTCAGACGGTGGATGAAGACCGCAAACGACTGACCTATTTCATCAAGGAAGGCACCAAGGCCAAGGTCAAACACATCCATCTCGAGGGCATGCGGGCTGTGACCAAGGAGGAAATGTTCAAGGTGACGGCGATCCGGGAATGGATTCCGTGGTATGGACTCATCACGCAGCTGAAGGTGCCGTCGCTGCTTTCCGATGCCGGCGTGCTCAAGCGTGAAGAACTTGGCAACGATATTGAACGTATGCGGGAAGTCTATTTGAACAAGGGCTACCTGAACGTGCAGATCAGCCAGCCGACGCTGGAACTTAGCGATGACAAGAAATGGTTTGAGATCAGCTATTCGATTGTCGAGGGGGAGCCGTTTATCGTACAGGAAGTCGGCTTTCGAGGGAACACGGTCTTCGAGGACCATGAATTGCGGGAAGGGTTGAATATCAAGGCCGGAGAAATTTTTCAGCGGGCCAAGATTCGCGGCGAAATCACGCGCATCACTGACATGTACGGTGCCAAGGGGTATGCCTTCGCCGACGTGGTGCCGAACGTGACGCCCGATAACAATACGCGCACGGCCACGATTCTCCTCAATGTGAAAGAAGGGGAGATGATGCGGATTCGGGAGATCCACGTCACCGGCAACGACAAGACGCGCGACAACGTGGTGCGCCGGGAACTGCGATTGGATGAGCAGGACGTCATCGACACCCTCGCGTTGAAACGGAGTTTTCAGCGATTGAACAATCTCAACTTTTTCGAGACCGTGGAAATTCTGCCGCAGCAGGTCGAGGCTGATAAGGTCGATCTCAACGTGAAGGTGAAAGAGAAGCCGACCGGCCAGTTCAGCATCGGCGGCGGATTCAGCACGTTGGATAAATTGGTCGCGATCGCGGATATCACGGAGGGCAATCTCGGCGGTAACGGCTGGCTGGGGCGTATCCGCGGGCAGTTGGGGCAGCAGCGGTCGTTGGGGTTGGTGACCTTTCGCAATCCCTATGTGAACGACTCCTACAATGCCTTGCAGTTGGATGTCTATCGGACGATGACCAACTACATTTCCTATTTTGAATCGAAGTCGGGCGTGAGCGCGACCTGGAGTCGATGGTTGTCTGAATATGTGAACGGCAGCGTCAGCCTGTTCGGCGAACAACTCACCTACCGCGATCCGGAAGAGGGGTTATGTCCGGACCTGATTCCGTTGATCT
>JACQHN010000410.1 GCA_016199015.1 Nitrospira defluvii | reverse complement strand
GGTCGCGCCGGAAGCGGCTGAAGCGCAGGCGGCCGAGTTGCTCACCCGTATTCAACGCAACGTCAAGGTGATGGACAAGAGTGGCCGGGAATCGGTGACGACGTTCGAACGCGGGGTCGGCGATGTGATCGTGACCTATGAAAATGAACTGCTGCCGCGTGTGAAGAGTCAGCGTCCCTACGAAATCATCGTGCCGGCTGAAACCGTGTGGATCGAAAACCCCGCGGCAGTCGTCGACAAGTATGCCGATCGCCACAAGGTCAGAGACGTGGCGGACGCCTTCGTCGCGTTCCTCCATGGTCCGGAGGCGCAGGCCGCCTTTGTTGAATTGGGCTTTCGCCCGTTGGACCGAAACGCCAGTGCCCCGGCCTCGGCAGCGACTCTCCCGCAACCGGCACGACTCTTTACCATTGCCGACCTCGGCGGTTGGGACAAAGTGAGCAATCGGTTATTCGGCGCGCAAGGCCTCTGGAGCAAGATCGTCGAGGACGTGTCGAAGACGCGATAGCACATTACGGAAAAACTCTTTTGGCGCACAAGCATTTCATTGGTTCGCAGGTACGGCCCAACCAGAACATCCTTTCACAGGATGCTCAAAATGGCCGTCCAGCAAGGCCGCAGCGAGGTGCGCGACGCGATGAATAAAGAGCGTCAAGTTCGCGCACGCCGGCGAGGTAGTGAGCCGGCCGTGTCTTGGGTCGAGGCGTCACGTTGTGACCCGCCCTCCCCGAGCCTGCCGAGACAGGCTTTTCTCCCCTTGCGGTACGTTGAGGGCCTGAACGAAGCGAGAACGCTGCTGGCGAACATTTTCAGCATCCTGTTTAGCGGAGCGATCGCGTGACCTCTCACATGTTGCTGAGCCTGGCCCTACGGTCCGCTGCCATGGGGTATGTGCTGGTCCTGATCTTCCTCCCCCTCGCGGCGCTGGCCCAACAATCTGTCGCGGCTGGATTGGACCGGTTCACCCAAGACCTCTCCGCGCCCCAGGCTGCGGCGGCCCTCTGGCTCACCGTGGAAACCGCCGCCATTGCGACGGCCATCAACGCCGTGTTCGGCACGCTGTCGGCCCTGGTGCTCGTGCGTTATGAATTCCCGGGACGGTGGCTCTTGAATGCATTGGTCGATCTGCCCTTCGCCATTCCCACCCTCGTGGCGGGATTGATGATTGCCGCCATCTATGGTCCGACCAGCCTGCTGGGCACCTGGCTCCAACAGGGCGGCATGGCAGTGCTCTACAACCAGCCCAGCATCATCCTGGCCATGCTGTTCGTCACCATGCCCTTTACGATTCGTTCGTTGCAGCCGGTATTGATGGGACTGGAACGTGATCAAGAAGAGGCTGCCTTCACTTTGGGGGCCAGTCCCTGGATGACCTTTTGGAAGGTGACGGTGCCGTCGGTCCTGCCGGGCCTGCTGACCGGTGTCTTCCTCACCTTCGTGCGGGCGCTTGGCGAGTTCGGCTCGATTGTGATCGTGGCGGGCAATATTCCGATGAAGACGCAGGTGGCGTCGGTGTACGTGTACGGAGAGATTGAAAGCTACAACCCGCAGGCCGCCACGTCGGTCTCGGTGTTAATCTTGTTGATCTCCTTCCTGGTCTTACTGCTGTTAGAACGGCTGACCAGGCGACCTGGAGAACGGTTACCCCGGCTGCTGCAATGGATGCGTGGAAGAGACGAGGGTGGAAACGGTTCGGTTGTGCCGACTGCGGCAGTTTGAAGATCGGATCTGTTCCCTGAAGATACTACGATGATCGGAGCGTGGGCATGCGTCGGGTTTTGATCGGGATCGTCTGGTTCTACTTTCTGGTGCTGCTGGTCGGTCCGATCCTGTACCTGGCGAACCAGAGTTTCAGCCAGGGCATAGAGGCCTTCTGGACCGAGGTCACCCGACCGGAAGCGCTGCACGGGTTTACCCTCACGGCTGAAATCACCGTGATCGTGTTGGTGCTGAATCTCTTCTTCGGCACCATGACGGCTCTGGTGCTGGCACGCCAACAGTTTTGGGGCCGCGGTCTTGTCAGCGGCGTCATCGATCTTCCCTTTGCCGTCTCCCCCGTCATTGCCGGGTTTATGCTGATCCTGCTGTTCGGCCCGGATACGCTGCTCGGAACCTTTTTCGGCCAGGCGGGAGTCAAAGTTCTGTTTGCCTTGCCGGCCATGATCCTCGCAACCCTGTTCGTCACGTTTCCCTTCATGGTGCGCGAACTCACGCCCCTGCTGCAGACATTGGGCACGGAAGAAGAGGAGGCGGCGAGAACATTAGGAGCCGGCGAGTGGCAGGTGTTTCTCAAGGTGACGCTGCCGGCGCTCCGCTGGGGCCTGGTCTACGGCGCGACCCTTACCGTGGCGCGCGCGATCGGCGAATTCGGAGCAGTGCTGGTCGTCTCCGGCAATATCTTGTTACTCACACAGACCGCCACCTTGCACATCTACCAAAGCTACGTCGACTTCAACTACGTGGCGGCGAATGCCGTCGCGCTGACCTTGCTCGCAGTCTCGTTCGCGATCTTAACCGTCCTGGAGATCGCGAAAGCTCGAGCCGAAACGACCGTGGCGGAAGCGGGAGCGCA
Organism: Nitrospira defluvii; assembly: GCA_016199015.1. Lineage (GTDB taxonomy): Bacteria > Nitrospirota > Nitrospiria > Nitrospirales > Nitrospiraceae > Nitrospira_A > Nitrospira_A defluvii_B. Next base: position 2,128 of record JACQHN010000410.1, on the reverse strand, counting down.
ATAAACCAGTGAAGATCGAAGTACGTGGACTCACCAAGAAGTTCGGTTCCGGGACGGCAGTGGGGGACGTCTCGTTCGTCGTGCACGAAGGAGAGTTGCTCGGTCTGCTCGGGCCGAGCGGCAGCGGCAAAACGACGGTCCTGCGATTGATTGCCGGGCTGGAGATCCCGACCGCCGGAGATATTTTCATCGACGGCAAACGGGTCAACGATCTTACGGTGCAGGAGCGGAATATAGGGTTCGTCTTCCAGCATTACGCGCTCTTCAAACACCTGACGGTGTTCGATAACATTGCCTTTGGGCTGAAGATCAAAAAATGGAGCCGGCGGGACATCGAACAACGCGTCCAGGAACTGCTCGCACTCATGAGCCTGGAGGGATTGGGTGGCCGCTATCCGCACCAATTGTCCGGCGGGCAGCGGCAGCGTGTCGCCATTGCCCGTGCCCTGGCGCCTCGTCCCGCGGTGCTGCTCATGGATGAACCGTTCGGCGCCGTCGATGCGAAGGTGCGGCAGGAATTGCGCGAGTGGCTGATCCGCCTGCATACGGATTTGAATGTCACCAGCCTGTTCGTGACGCACGATCAGGAGGAGGCGATGGAAGTCTCCGGGCGCATCATCGTGTTCTCCAAAGGCAAGTTGGAGCAGGCCGGATCTCCCGCGGATGTCTATGAAGAGCCTGCCACCGAGTTCGTGGCTCGATTCATCGGTTCAATGAATATCGTGGAAGGCGTCGTGCGTCGCGAACAGGTGCAAGTCGGCTCGCTCGAATTTCCCGCGCCCGGCTTTCCAGACGGTCAGAAGCTGCAGGTGGGATTTCGTCCCTACTACCTCAAGGTGGCGGAAGACCCGACTCGGTACCGTCAGCAGGCAAAACTGCGGCACATCTACTTTCTCGGCGTGGCCTACCGGCTCGAAATTGAAACCGCCGACGGCCTCATTCTCCGCTCCCGCATGAACAAGGAAGAATTCCGGCGCTGCCATTTCACCGTGGGCCAGGCCGTGTCCTTCGCCGTTACGCATTTCCGCATCCTTCCACAAGAAGGCGCTACCGCAGCCATCGGCTCGGAAACCGGAACACCCATCACCGGCCCGCTGACGCCGTAACACGACCGCTCCACTCCAGCCCAATCTACATCACAGCGGACTCTCCGCCCTCCCACAGGCGGCAGTCACACCACTGACTTGCTGAACTCGTTCAACCCAGTTTTCACCGCACAGGTCCTATTGCATGCATCATCGTGTGGCACCTCCCTCATCATTCCTGTTGCACCACTGACACAGAATTTTTCTCTTTGGATTAAGTACGTACTATCCGTTTACCTTTTCTCCCGCCCGTCGTCTTATTCCATGACAGGTTGCTTGAAGCGGGCCACGGATGAGAGAGCCGAATCGGCGCCCTTCAAAGACAACCACGGACCGCACGCATCACCGCTCTCTCAAACAGAAGGAGGACACATGATGAATCACACAATGTTGAAAGCCGGACTGATCGCCGGCCTGGTTGTAGCCGTTGCCGCACCGGCAGTGATCCCATCGATCGCGCTGGCTCAAGTTCACATTCGGCAGGAGGATCGTCGGGCCGACCGACAGCAAGACCGGCAGAGCGATCGCCGGGAAGACCGCCAGCAGGATCGACGAGCGGATCGGCAACAAGATCGACAAATGGATCGACAGCAGGATCGACGGGCGGATCATCAGCTGGACCGGCAGCATGTCCGTCAAGAAGACCGCCGCGCCGATCGTGGTGGCCGCTTCCGCTAAGGCTCTGCTCCCACCAGCACAGACGGCGTCAGGATCTTAGTCCTGACGCCGTTTTCTTATGCGCAATCGCACACACGGCGAGCCTACTCGTCCTGAGGTTCCCCCCGCGAGCTGCTAGGGTCACCGCCGGAACAAAACCTCGCACGGCCACTAACAAGAAGGGCCACTCCTTTCGGAGCAGCCCTTCGCTCATCCCATTCCCTGTTTCGTTCGCTAATGATCCCGTCCGCCGTGGCCGCCGCCACTCCGCTCAGAACGACCCCCACGGTCGGAACCACCGCCACGGTCTCCGCCGCCGCCACCCCGATCCTCTCTCACGCGCTCCCCATGATCGGCATTTCCGCCGCGGTCACCGCGATCCCCGC
>JACQHN010000395.1 GCA_016199015.1 Nitrospira defluvii | reverse complement strand
TCCATCACCTCGCTCAAGGAAATCATCCACCGAATCAACCGGACGACCAAGGATATGTTCGTCGAGACCTTCAATGAACTGCAGCAGAAGTTCAGGGACGTCTTTGCGCAATTCTTTCCCGGTGGCCGCGCCGAGTTGCAATTGATCGAGGAGCCGCTGGAAGAAGGCGTGGAGGACAACGGGGCACGTGAGCCTGGTGTGGAGATCGTCGCACAACCGCCGGGAAAGCGTTTGAAAAGCATTACGATGTTATCCGGTGGGGAAAAGACGCTGACGGCCATGGCCCTCTTGATCGCCAGCTTCCTGATCCGTCCGACCCCATTCTGTATTCTGGACGAAATCGATGCGCCGCTCGACGAAGAAAACATCGGACGGTTCACGGCGGTCTTGCGCGGCCTTTCGACGTCGGCCCAGTTCCTGGTCATTACCCACAACAAGCGGACGATGGCGATGGCGGATTCCCTATTCGGGGTGACGATGGAGGAGCCCGGCGTGTCCACGTTGATTTCCGTGAAGCTCGGCGACCTGCAGCCGGCCTAGGGCGAGAGCGATGCGGAGTCAGCCTCTGGTCGCGGAGTGGAACCTCCTTCTCTTGACTGCCTGGGATGAGTTTGTTATATCTTCCGACTGATGGTTAGAACTAGTACTGTGCGGCTTCATGTGTGCGCTGTCTGATCGATGGAACCGTTTCGACTATCGATCCCGCCATCATTTTCAGATTCACGGCATAGTGTGATGCGACTTCTCAAGACGCTCTTCAATCGTCTGTCCGATAGTCTGCTGGTGTCGGTACCAAGCCGGATTAAGGCAGCTCGGGACTTCGCCTCTGCGCCCGTGCTTCGACTCGTCTCCAACAAAACCGCCGCTCCGGCCTCCAGCGACAGCGCTGCCAAGCGGGCGCCCTCCCATTCCACGGGCCAACTCGAAGCGCTGGAAGAAGCGCTCCGGAAGAGTCAGGCCTGGTTTCTTGCGCGACAAGATGCCTCCGAAGGCTACTGGGTCGCCGAACTGGAAGCCGATGCGACTCTCACATCCGAATACCTGATGTTGCGCCGCTTCATGAATTGCGTCGATCCTGAGCGCGAGCACAAAGCGGTTCGCTATCTGAAATCCGCGCAGCTCCCCGGCGGCGGATGGCCCATTTATCACGGAGGGCCTGCCGAGATCAGCGCGTCGGTGAAGGCCTACTTCGCGCTCAAACTGTCCGGTGTGTCGGCGGACGAGCCCTGCATGGTAACTGCTAGAGCGTGCGTCCTCGACAAGGGCGGTGTCGTGGCGGCCAATGTGTTTACAAAAATCGCGTTGGCGTTGTTCGGTCAGTATGACTGGCGCGGCATTCCCAGCATGCCTCCGGAAATCATGCTGTTGCCCAAACGATTCTATTTCAGCATCTACGCGATTTCGTATTGGTCGCGGGCGGTGTTGATTCCTCTGTTGATCATTTTTGCCAAACGGCCCTTGTGCCGGATTCCGAGTGAGCAGGGCATCGACGAACTCTATACGGAACCCTCTGCGCAGATCGATTACGGCACGGTCCCTCCGTTCAACAAGGACCGGGCGTGGTTTACAGCTCGAAATTTTTTCATCAATCTCGATGGGCTCCTCAAGATCTACGACCGTTCGCCGGTCGAGTGGGTTCGGCAGAAAGCCCTCAAGGGTGCTGCCACTTGGATGCTTGATCATATGAAGGGGAGCGGCGGCCTCGGTGCGATTTATCCCGCGATGGCCAATTCTGTCGTGGCCCTGCATTGCCTCGGCTATCAGAATGACGATCCCCTGGTGGTGAAGGCGATGCAGGAGATCGAAGATCTCGAGGTGCACGATACGGTGTATGTCAATGGCCAGTGTGTCGATGCGATGCATCTGCAGCCCTGCCACTCTCCCATATGGGACACGGCGTTGCTCATCAACGCGCTGTCGGAGGCAGGTATGCCGCAGGATCATCCGGCCTTGCAAAAGGCGGCGGTCTGGTTGCTGTCGAAACAGACGAAAACGGTCGCGGATTGGATTATTTCCTCCCCTGGATCGGAGCCAGGTGGATGGTATTTCCAATTCGAAAATGAACAGTTTCCGGACGTGGATGATTCAGCGGTCGTACTCATGGCCTTGGCAAAAGTTCGGCTCGCCGACGAAGAACAGCAACGGGCGGCGATACGTCGGGGCTGTCGATGGGTGGTCTCCATGCAGGGGTCCGACGGGGGCTGGGGCGCCTACGACGTCGACAACAACAAGATCGTGTTCAATTACATTCCCTTTGCGGATCATCGAGCCTTACTAGACCCCAGTACGGCCGATCTGGCCGGGCGCTGCCTGGAAATGCTCGCGACGCTAGGCTACGACTGGACCCATCCATCGGTCGCCTCGGCGCTGGCCTTCGTGAAAAAAGATCAGGAGCAGGACGGCAGTTGGTATGGCCGGTGGGGGGTAAATTACATTTACGGCACGTGGTCGGTTCTCTCCGGGCTGCGAGCCATCGGCGAAGATGTCTCGTCTCCATACATTCGCCGGGCGGTCAGTTGGGTCGAGTCGAAACAAAACCCCGATGGCGGATGGGGTGAGTCCTGTCTGTCCTACGGTGATGTCTCGCAGAGCGGGCGCGGCGAAAGCACGCCGTCGCAAACGGCCTGGGCTCTCTTGGCTCTCATGACAGGCGGCGTGACGGATTCTTTTAGTCTGGCTCGGGGTATCCATTACCTCATTCGGAATCAGCGGAAGGATGGGTCATGGGAAGAGGTGCGCCATACCGGGACTGGATTCCCTCGCGTGTTCTATCTTCGCTATCATTGGTATTGTCAATATTTCCCCCTCTGGGCTCTGGCCATGTATCGCAATCTCAAGACTCGTGGAACGACGAGGGCGGATGAATTGCGCCAGCAGACCTATCAATCAGGACAGTTCCGGTCACCACGCTGACGGTGCGGGTCCATCCGTGCCGGCCTTCCTCGCCATCTGCCATCGGGAGCATCTGTGACCGCGATCGGAGTCTTCGTGGCCACTCGATGGGAGGTCGACGCCGCTCGCCGGGCCTTTTCAATGACCGATGTTCAGTCGATTGGGGGAATTCGTTGCCTGGTCGCGCGACGGGCGCAGCTCGACTGGTGGATCATTCCAATGGGTGTCGGTCCTGAGCGGGCTGCAGCGACCGCGCGGATCGTGCTCGCGGAGCAACGGTTTGCTGCGGTGTGGTCGACGGGATTTGCCTGTGCATTACGGACAGCCAGCATCGGTGATGTCTTAATGGGAACCCAGGTGACCATGGAGGGTGGGGCGGATAGGCAGGGTTCGTCCCCCTGCTCCCCGGCGATGGTTGAATGGGCGCGGCAGGCCATGCAGCACCACCACCTTTCTGTTCAGATCGGCCCCTTCGTGACGGTTCCGCGGGTGCTCTGTCGGGCAGCCGACAAGCGGGAGATCGCCGAGCGCACAGGAGCAATCGGGCTCGACATGGAGAGTGCGGCGCTGGGCCTTATTGCATCAGAGCGTCAGATTCCCTTTGCGATCGTCCGTACCGTGTCGGACCTCGTCGATGAAGATCTTCCGCTTGACTTCAACCTCTTTCTCAGGCCATTTGGATGGGCCAAGGGTGTGGCCGCCTGCCTGGCTCATCCGACGAGCCTGATCAGACTCAATCGACTGCGTATCCAAAGCCGTGTAGCCGGGGCGCAGCTCACGGCCGTGTATCGAGCCTGTGCCGACCTGACTGGTTTCGAAGGGATGGCCTGACAGGGGCCGAACGAGAGTGGTCCCGCCCTTGGCGGGCGGACGAGAGGAGGACGCGGCGTGGACGGCATTGCTCGCATCGGACGATACACACTCGACCTCACGGAGCAAATGGGGCGGATGATGCTGTTCGTCCTATCCTCGTTCGCCTGGTTGACCCGCCCGCCATTCCGATTGTACCAAATCGTCAAACAACTGAATTTCATCGGTTATAAGTCTACCTTCGTGGTCGTACTGACGGCGGTCTTTACAGGAATGGTCCTAGCGCTCCAAGGCTACTACACGCTGCGGAAGTTCGGCTCGGAAGCGGTGCTGGGCTCGGCGGTGGCGCTCAGCATTATCCGGGAATTGGGACCGGTCCTCGCGGCGCTGATGGTCACGGCCCGTGCGGGCTCTGCCATGACGGCGGAAATCGGGATCATGCGGATTACGGAGCAGATCGATGCCCTGGATACGATGGCGATCAACCCGCTGCAATACTTAATAGGGCCGAAGCTCGTGGCCAGCTTGATCGCGGTGCCTCTCTTGGTCGCCCTCTTCGATGTGGTGGGGATCTACGGTGGGTATGTGGTCGGTGTGCAGCTGCTGAACGGTAATGAAGGCGCCTATTGGAGTTCAATCGAATCGGCGGTGGAGTGGAAGGATGTCTACGGAGGCATTCTGAAATCCATCAGCTTCGGGCTCTTGATCAGTTGGGTCTGCTGTTACAAAGGCTTTCATACCAAACACAGCGCAGAAGGGTTGGGAACCGCTACCACCGAAGCGGTCGTGCTGTCGGCAGTCTTGATCCTCGTGTGGGATTACTTCCTGACGTCGGTGCTGCTCTAGAGCTATCAGCAATCAGCCGTCAGCTCCGAGCTAAAAGTTGAGTGCTGAAAGCTGAGAGCGTTTTGTCGGAATGATCAAATGATTAAACTCGTCGGGGTCGAAAAGACATTGGGCGGACAACCGGTGTTGCGAGGGGTGGACCTGACGATCCCCGAGGGGAAGCTCACAACGATCATCGGGCGAAGCGGCGAGGGAAAGAGTGTGCTGCTGAAGCATATCATCGGCCTCATGCAGCCTGATCGCGGCGAGGTGTGGATCGACGGGACGGACATTGCCCGCCTCAAAGGGCAGGCGCTCAATGAGGTCCGCAAGAAGTTCGCCATGTTGTTTCAGAGCGCAGCGCTGTTCGATTCGATGACGGTGTCTGACAATGTTGCCTTTCCCCTGCGAGAAAAACTTCGCCTAAGCGGCGACACCGTTACCAGACGGGTCGACGAGAAATTGGCGCAAGTGGGATTGGCCGGTATGGGCCACAAATTCCCTGCCGAGCTTAGCGGGGGAATGCGTAAGCGAGCCGGGTTGGCCCGCGCATTGGTCATGGAACCGGAAATTATCCTGTTCGATGAACCGACGACGGGGCT
>JACQHN010000375.1 GCA_016199015.1 Nitrospira defluvii | reverse complement strand
GGCGCGCCATGGCCCGCTGCATGTTTTCGAACGAACCGCCCCAGAGCAAACGATAGCCTGTGGGCAGCGGTACCTGGCGGTCGATTTTGGCCTGGGCTTCGCGCACGATGCTTTCAATGTCGCGTCCGAACGTATTGAAGCCGACATAGATCCGTCGTTGCAGACCTTCGCGGCTGATCAGGGCCGGGCCTTCGCGCAATTCGACCTTGGCGATGTCCCCCAGCGGAACCAGCGCGCCGGCCGCGGTGGTAATGAGAATGTTCCCGATGGTGTCGACGCTGTCGCGATATTGTTCCGGATAACGCAAGATGAGATTGAATCGGCGTTGTCCTTCATAGACGCGTGTCGCCGCTTCGGCGCCGATGGCCGTCGTGATGATTTCGCGGATGTGGGCGACATTGATTCCATGGCGGGCGATCTTGCCGCGATCGATATCGATGGTCAGATAGGATTGTCCAAAGAGTTGCTCCACACGGACATCTTTCACGCCCTCGATGGCGTTCATGATGCCCTGGATTTTGTCGGCAGTGCTGCGCAGAACATCCAGGTCTTCGCCGATCACCTTGACGGTCGCTTCCGAACGGACTCCCGAAACTAGTTCGTCCACGCGTTGCTGGATCGGCTGGCTGATCAGGAAGTTGGCGCCGGGAATCTGTTGTAACCGACGGCGAATGGCATCATCGAGTTGTGATTTCGTGCTGGCGGTCTTCCACTGGTCCATCGGATAGAGCGACACGACGGGATCGCTGGCGTTGGGCTCCTGAGGATCGTTGCCCAATTCGGTGCGGCCGATTTTCGAGACCACCATGCGAGTTTCCGGAAACTCCAGCACCGCTCGTTGCATGTGTTTCTCGATCTCGATGGATTTCTCCAGGGAAATACCGGGAAGCCGGATTGTTTGGGGCGTCACCGACCCCTCGTTCAAGATGGGAATGAACTCGCCCCCAAGGAACGGAAACAGCGCCAGACTGGCTGCCAGGAGTCCCACTGCCGCAGCGAGGACGATCGTGCGATGCCCGAGCGCCCACCCGAGGGCCGGCAAGTAGCCGCGCTTGATCCAGCGCAGGAGAAAGGTGTCTTCCTCACGGGCATCTTTCAACACCAAGGAACACAAGACGGGGGACAGGGTCAGGGAGAGGAGCAAGGAAATCAGCAGGGCGATGATGATGGTGTAGGCCAGCGGTTGAAACATTTTTCCTTCCATGCCCTGGAGGGAGAGAATCGGGAAAAACACGATGATGATGATCAGGATGCCGAAGACGACGGGCTGCCCCACTTCCATCGCGGCCTGCAGAATCAAGGAGGTTTTGCCGGTCGACGAGCCGCGATGTTCGGACAAGTGGCGGTACACGTTCTCCACCACCACCACGGAGCCGTCCACCATCATGCCGATGGCGATGACCAGTCCTCCCAGAGACATCAGATTCGCGGTCAGCCCGACACGATCCATCACGATAAAGGTGGCGAGCGGAGTGAGGATAAGGGTGGCGGTGACGATGAGGGCGCTACGGACGTTGCCGAGGAAGAGAAACAGAATCACGACGACGAGGACTACCCCCTCGATCATGGCCGTATAGACCGTGTTGAGAGCGGAGGTGATCAGCTCGATGCGGTCATAGAAAGGGACGATGCGGAGTCCGCCGGGGAGCAGTTTGTTCTGGTGAATGTCGTCGATCTTGGTCTTGATGGCCTGCACAACGTCACGGGCGTTCCCGCCGCGGAGCATGAGGACGATTCCGGTGACGACTTCGTGTTTGCCGTTGATGACGGCTGCTCCGTGACGGATGGCATGGCCGACGCGCACCTCGGCCACGTCCCGCACAAAGACGGGTGTGCCGCCGACCTCTTTCACGACGATCTGCTCGATGTCCGCCAGGGTCTTGATGAGCCCGACGCCGCGTACGATAAATCGCTCGGAATTTTTTTCAAGAATGTTGCCGCCGGCATTGGCATTATTCTGTTCGACTGCCCTGAAGACGTCGTGCAGCGCGAGATTATATTTGCGCAGGAGGCCGGGCTCCACCATGACCTGGAACTCTTTGACGAAGCCCCCCAACGAGTTCACATCTACAACATCCGGCAGGCCCTTCAACAGCGGGCGAATCAGCCAGTCTTGGAGCGTGCGTCGAGCCATCAGCTCGGATTCTGCTATCGTCGTGCCTTCGACGTCGTCTTGCGGGCCCTTCAAAAAATATTGAAACACCTCCCCCAGCCCCGTGGTATTGGGGACCAATTGGGAAAGGGACCCCGGTGGCAGCTGTTCTTGCACCTCCAGGATGCGTTCCAACACCACTTGGCGCGCCAGGTAGATATCGACGTTGTCTTCGAAGATGACGTCGATCATGGAGAGGCCGACCTTGGAGAGGGAACGCACCTCGACCAGCCCCGGCGAGCCCGTCAATTGGAGTTCGAGGGGAAAGGTCACGAACCGTTCGATTTCTTCTGGAGAGAGTCCCGGCGCTTTGGTCACGACCTGGACCAGAACCGTGGTGACGTCGGGAAAGGCATCGATGGGAATCGTCTGGAACGAATACATGCCACCGAGGGCGATGGCGAGGGCCAGGACGACCACCAAGACGCGTTGGCGAAGCGAGATCTGCAGCAGCGAGGATAACATTCAATCAGATCTGGGAGCCGAACAACTCGGACTTGAGCACGTATGAACCCTTGACGACGACCGGGTCCTGTTCCTGGATTCCGGCAAGCACCTTGATCTGCTTCCCATTCGATTCGCCGAGTTGGACGTCGCGCACTTCGAAGAGTTCCGGCTCGCGCTGGACGAAGACGAACTGCCGGTCGCGGTCGCGCTGCACGGCGGATTCTGGCAGGAGCAGGACGTTCGGCTCCGGTTCGGAATAGACGCGGACCGTGGCATACATTTCCGGTTTCAGCTTGCGTTCAGAGTTGGGCAACGCGAGACGCAGTCGCATGGTGCGGGTAGCCGGCTCGAGCACGTCTCCGACATAGGTAATGCGCCCCTGAAAGACTTGTCCCGGATAGGCGGACACATGCACCTCCACCGATTGGCCGGTTCCCGTCTGGTCGGCACGGATGTAGGGAATATCCTTTTCGGGAATTTTGGCGGTCACCCAGACTTCGGACAGATCGGCGACGACGAACAGTTTTTCCGTTGTCTCCACGACTTCGCCTTTGGTCAGGTTACGGACGATAACCCGCCCGTCGAACGGGGCCACAACCGGGACATGTGAGCGGATCGTATGGTTGCGATCCAAGTTCCGCAGGTCTTCCTCGGTCAGGCCCAGGAGCAGCAGCCGGTCCCGCGTCTCCCGTTGCTCGGCGCGAAGGCTAATCATTTCCCCCTCACGCCGTTGTAATTCAGCCAGCCCGATGACTTTTTCCTTCAGGAGTAATTCTGCCCGCCGAAAGGCCCGGTCGGCGACGTTCAGTTTAGCCGTCGCCTTCAGGTAGGCCGATTGAGCCATCCCAAGGTCGCTGCTATAGAGGAGGGCGAGGAGGGTCCCCGACTTCACTTCCCTGCCGAGGTCTGCATAGACATCAATCACCCTGCCGCGCACGAGCGTCGTGATTTCGGCCAAGGCATGTTCATTCGGTTCGACGGTGCCGGGAAAATCACGAAAGGTGCGAAACTCTCCCCGCGTGACCGGTTGGACGACAATCCCCGCCGTCTTGAGCTTTTCGGCGGTCAGCCGCACGAGACCGCTGTCGGACGAGCCCGGGGGCGGGTTGGCCCCCGTGGCATTGGGAGGCGGCCCTTCGCACCCGGAGGAGGCGGACAGACCGATCACTCCGAGCAGGACCATTACGGCGAACGTCCGAGGATGGCTCTGCCGGAATGGGTCTGACTGCGTGGAGATCGGTTTGTTCCGCTGCATTATAATGCGCCTCCCACGGCGCGTTCCAAGAGCGCGAGTGACATCGAGAGATCAAATTGGGCCTGCGCATAGTCTAACAAAATTTGGCGTTGCACGCGCTGGGCGTCCAGCACCTCGATGAGGCTCGAAGCGCCTTGCTGGAAACTGAACTTCGCAATCCGTAGCGCTTCATCGGCCTGTTTCAGCAGCCCTTTCTCATACACCTCGATCATATCCGCGGTGGTTTTCGCATCCTGGAAATGTTGGCTGACGTTCCGGATCAATTCATTCCGCGCGCGGAGGAATTCGGCCTCGCCCTTCCGCTTGCTGCCGAAGGCCGCCATGATTTCTCCCTGCCGTCGGTCCCACAAGGGGGTCGGGAAGCTAAGGCCGCCTTGAAACGCTTCTCGACCGACTTCCCGCCAGTAGCTGCCTCCGATCGTGATGTTGGGAACGCGAGCTTGACGTTCGAATTCCAAGCTATGGTCGGCCTGTTCGACGAATTTCGTCAGGCGCAGGATGGTCGGATGTTGGGTGAGCGCACGTTCGGTCAGGATGTCGATGCCGAAGCCGGGGCCCACGCGGTGAAGCTGACCGTCGATGGCATAAGAGGGGCCGAGTGAGCCGGCCGTCAGGGTATCGAGCATCACCCGGTTGACGCGCACTCGATTGGCGGCTCGCGTCACCGATTGGTTGGCCTTGAGCACCTCCACCCCGGATCGGATCGCTTCGAATTGCGGACTCTCTCCCAGGCGCACCCTGGTCCGTACGGCCTTGTCCACATCCTCCACGGTCGCCAGATTTTGCTGCGCGAGGGTCAGCGCGCGCTGAGCGAGGAGTAAGTCGTAGAACGCGACCTTGACGTCGGCGACCAAATTTAAGCGGGTTTCCGCCAGTCCAGCCGAGGCGCTCGCCACGCCTGCCTCGGTTGCACGTTGGCGCGCCAAGCGTTTCGACGGCCACTCGATCGGTTGACCGATGGTCAGATTGTATTCCGTAATCGACTGCTGGGTCAGTGTATCGGCTATACCCGCTCGTCCCGCATCGCGAATGTTGCCCACGCCGGTGTTGGCGTTGATGGAAGGGTTGGGATAGGTGTAGGCGGCGACCTGTTGTCCGCGGTTCTGCTCGATGGTCCCTTCTGCGCTGGCGACCGTGGGATTGTGCGTCAATGCAAGGTTCAGCACAGATTCCAGTGAAAAGGTGGGTTCGGGCGCCGCGGGGGGCGGCGTGCCTGAGGGTGAGGCGGCCAATCCGAGGGTCGGGCTTGATAGCGCCGCACAGAGCAACGTGCGTAGAACACAGGTTGTAATAGGGCTGAGCCCCATACTTGGGGTCAGGCCAGAGCTCCACATACTGAGTCGATGGCGGAGCGAGGGGGTGACGACCTGCGGCCTGGGGCTGTGGCAGGTGCAGGCCCGTATTTCCGAATTCTGACCTCGGACAGATCGCTGTCGGCTCGTGTGTGTCATCGTTGCATCCCTCCCTGCCCGACGCCATGGGCCACCACCGCACCGCGCCGATCCGCGGCGCCGCGCATATTTCGTCGATTGGAGCAACGTATCATCTTCAATAGAGCAAGTCGATCAAGGTCATCATGGCCTATGCCGCAGAGGAACGGTGATGGACGCCAGGTCAGCGGTTCCACCGAGTGAACAGTGTGTGTAGTTTAGAAGGGGTAGCCCAATGACCCGCGATGAAGCGAATCCATCACTGTACGGCCCGGCGGAGTTGACCTGGCGAAAAAGGTATCCGATGCATCCGAATGCGTGAGGCGATCCTTGCTACACACAGGTTCCTGCTGGTGGGGAACGGTGCGGAGGAGTCCTTCGTGGATGTCGTGTGATGGCGTGCTCTGCGCTTACCCAAAACGGGTCAGCGCTTTGCGGGCTCGTGTCTGATGCACATGAGGTTTCGGACGAACGATTTGGTGTTGAGCAATCAGCCTGTCTACGATGGCACCGCAGATCACGCATCGCCAACCCGAAAAACTGACGGGGTTCGTATCGGCATGCAGGTCGACGAAGGTCTCTTGCGCCATGAGGTTCCGGCATCGAGGGCATCCCATTATCTCGCCTCGCTAACTGGTCGATGAAGCCAGGTCCGCGCCTGTCACGATCAGAGGTCTTGCGTGAGCCGGCAATAAAATTGATCACACTGAGGGCAATATCCTTCGGAAAACGTGAGATCGTGCGGCTTCAAATCGTATTTCTGCATAAAAGCCGGCAGATCGGCCCACACCGTGGAGGGACACCTCTCACCCCTGTCGTCCCGAACGCGCCAGCAAAATTGGCATTGTGTGGCAGCGGAGTCCATGGCCCGGACCTCCATGGTTTCACCTACAATCACTGTCCCGTGTGCAGTTACGTGCAGACGCGCACGGAAAACCAGACCATATCGAATCGGGAGGAGGCTGACAACTAGGCGATATCCTAGGTCGGAGCTGAAATGTTGCGGGGAAGGCGTGCGGAGGTGCTTCTGTGAGTCATCAACGTACCAGGGTCGCAAACTGCTAAGCCGAGGTCAGGCCATGTGCCAGTGCGTATTTAGTCAATTCGGCCGTGGTGTGGAGGTCGAGATGGAACATGATCTGTGCCTTGTGAAACTCCACCGTCTTTGGGCTGATATTGAGCAGCGCGGCAATCTCCTTAATGGTTCGTCCTTCCGCAACAAGCTGTAGCACTTCCCGCTGACGCGGCGTCAGTTCCTGCCGTTGCGCGAACAGGGCCGCACGTCCTTCGGACAGAGAGGTGACTAAATCCCGCGTCAGCAGGGCGGTGATGAAATACTGTCCTTTCAGGACCGAGTCGATGGCCTGGTCCAATTCCCTGGCAGCGGACCGCTTGAGCAGGTATGCTGATGCGCCTGCTTTGAACGCTTCACTCACATAGGCTGGGTCCGCATGCATGGTGACGAAGATAAGTTTGACCTCGGGCAGCGCTTTTTTTACCTGCCGCGCCGCATCGATGCCGTTCAGGAGCGGCATCGAGATATCCAGTAGGATCAAATCGGGGCGTAAGCGCGTGGCGGCGTCGACCAAGGCGCGACCGTCCTCGACCGCTCCCACGACTTCGCAGCGTGGCTCCACGATTCGCCGGAAGCCCTCCAGCACCAGCGTATGATCGTCGGCCAACAACACGCGGGGTATCGTCATACGGGCACCTCGAGGTGGGGCACGCTGATCCGCAGGCAGGTCCCCTGCTGCGGGGTCGACTCGATAGTCACGGTGCCCTGAACCAGCCGCACGCGTTCCGTCATGCTCACCAGCCCGAGGCCGCGATGGCCGTCGATCACGCTCTGCGTATCGAAACCCACCCCGTTATCCTCCACGTTGAGCGTGACGGTCTCAGCGGTGGACGAGAGGGACACCATCACCCGCGTGGCTCGCGCATGTTTCACCACATTGGCCAGGCATTCTTGAGCGATGCGATACAGGCACGTGGATACTTTCTGTGGCAGGGGTGGAGGCGCCGGATAGGCTTCAAACATGCTCTGGAGGTTCGAACGGGCGGCACAGTCATCGACCAGGCGCTGCAGTGCGACAGTGAGTCCCAGGTCGTCGAGAATCGACGGATGAAACTGATACGCCAAATGGCGAACATCATCCGACAGCTCGGTCAGGCGGTCCTGGATCGAACGCAACTCCTTGCTGCACGCGGTCGCGGAGGCCGGAAGATTGGTATCCAACGATTCGACTTGGACGACCAGCATAGCCAGCCGCTGATTGATGTCGTCGTGAAGATCCCTGGAGATGCGTCGACGCTCTTCTTCCTGGGCCGTGAGCAGTCGGGCGGCCAAATCTTGCAGCTCTTGCCGGCTGGTGGCGAGCGCCTGCTCGCTGGTGCGGAGAGACTGTTCTGTCTCGATGTGTTCGGAGATTTCGTTCAACAGCGTGCGGTTCACATCGGCGAGTTCCTTGGTGCGGGTGGCGACCCGATCCTCCAATTCGTTTTTGGTCTGGCGCAGGTGGATCTCCGCCTGGTGCCGCTGCCGCAGCAGCATGGCCGAGGCCCAGACAATGGTCAAACTGAGGGTGCGATTGGTCACACCGACCCATAAGGGAATGCTGTCGTGGTGGGGGCCCAGCACGGCTCCCGCGATGAGGAGCCCTGTGGCGCATGCGGCGGTGAGCATGGGGAGTCGCGGATTGGACGAGGCCGAGGCCAGCAGTACGACCCCGGCATACAGCACCCCGTTGGCCACTCCCAGCGGCATGAAGAGATCGAGCACAAAGAGCCCGCCGCTCAATCCGGCTACGACCGGGAGAACCCACCGGCTATGAGTGTCAGCCATGACGCACCTGATCCATTGTGTAATTATCCACCCCTGACGGACGCGGTTCAATCCGGGAATTGGGCGGATGCCGCAGCCGCGGTCATTCCTGCTCCATTTGCTTCTTGAGGCGGCGATCCAGGGCAAATCGCGTCAAGCCGAGATGTTTGGCGGCCAGCGTCTTGTTGTGGTCCGAGAGGCGTACCACTTCCTCGATGAGGGCGGACTCGATATCCGCCAGCGTCTGCTGGCCTAAGACCATCTCGATGCGCAGCGAGGGGTGGGCGCCCTGGGCCATGGCCACGGCGATATGCGGAGCCTGGTCACGGAGTTCCCGTGGCAGGCAGCCAGCGGTCAAGGTCTTGTCATGAGAGAGGATCATGGCGCGTTCAATGATGTTGTGGAGTTCGCGGATGTTGCCGGGATAGCTGTACCGTTGGAGCAGCTCTTGCGCCTCGGGCTCGATGTCGACGACCTCTTTCCCAAATTCTTTCCCGAACCGTAGCATGGCTTGCATGCAGAGCGGTAACACGTCTTCCGTGCGCACGCGTAGCGGCGGGAGTTCGAAGGTGACCACGTTCAAGCGAAAATAGAGATCCTCGCGAAAGGTTCCTCGCGCGGTTTCCTTCTTGAGGTCGCGATTGGTCGCGGTCATCAAGCGGAAATCGACCGAGAGGTCTTCCGTGCCCCCCAAGCGCCGAAACGTTCGCTCTTGCAATACCCGGAGCAGTTTGGCTTGCATGACCGGGTCCAGATCGCCGATTTCGTCGAGAAATAAGGTGCCGCCCTCGGCTTTTTCAAGCAGCCCGCGCTTGCGCTGGTGCGCGCCG
>JACQHN010000374.1 GCA_016199015.1 Nitrospira defluvii | reverse complement strand
GAATAATCCGGGCTAGGCTCGCACAAAGGAATTCGTCTCGCGCTCCCTTCCGATCTCTGTTTCAGCTCCGTGCCCGGTCACCACGGCGGTCTCTTCGTCGAGCGTGTACAGGCGCTCTTTGATGGATTGCTCGATGGCATCGAAATCCCCGCCCCATAAGTCGGTGCGCCCGATCCCACCACGAAACAACGTGTCCCCGGCCAGCACCACCTTTGCCGCGGGAAAGTGAAAACACATGGAGCCCGGCGTATGACCCGGCGTGTGCAACGCGATCGCTTCCAATTCACCGACCTTCAGCCGTTCCTCGTCGGTGAGCCAGTAATCCGGCGGAGGCGCCGGCACATAGGGCACTCCGAACATGCGGCATTGCGTCTCCAAGATGTCCCAGAGAGGACGATCATCGGGATGCAGACAGAGCGCCGCGCCGGTCGCCTGCTTCATCGCTCCGGAGGCGAGAAAATGATCGAAGTGCGCATGGGTGTGAAGAATGCTGACCACCGTCAGACCCAACGCACGCACTTCGTGCAGAATACGTTCAGAAGCACCGCCAGGATCGACCACGATCGCCTGTTTGGTCACCGGATCCCCGATGATCGAGCAATTACAACCGAGCGGTGGCACTGAAAAAGTTTTTCGAATCACGCCCTCTCCTTTTGACGAAACGAACCGACGATGATCCTCACATAACGGCTCGCCTGCTATGGCGCCCCCGCGGGGCTCCGTTCGGTTTGTGCGACCCAGACCACCTCGGTGTCGTACACGTTCCAGACCGCTTGGCTGCGCACAAGCTAGAGCAGAAAACCAGCGCCGGTCCCATCGCGACGGTGATTGGCCACATACAGCAACGCCTGATCGCCCCGCAACGTCCGTCCCACCCGAGAGAACGCCAGCCGGTCGATTGTGTCTAACTTACCCTCAAGGTCCTGAACCGACCAAGCGACAGGCATGACGGAGAACGCCGCCTCGGTCTCCGGCACACCCTCGCCGGACACGAACCGGTAGCGCACCCCAAAGGCAAATCGGGCATCCAATCGTGACGGATGTTGGTTTTTAGCGACAAAATCTTGAATCAGATCCTGCGGCAACCGACCATCAAACCACGCCTGTTCGGTAAACCAGGCCACCGTCGGCGCAAACGGCTGATCGGGATGGAGTCGCGTCGTCGTCATCCGTTCGAGGATGATCAATCTCGTCTGCGAGGTGAGAAACTTCGCGTCGACCGCCACATCGTAGAACGGATACTCGTCAGCGGGGACAGACTCAGCCTGCTCTGGCAATGCCACAGCACCCACCGTGGCCATCGCCGGTTGGAGCAGCGCCATACTCAGCACGAATAGACCCTCGCGCCAGGACAACATGACGACAGAATAGCCGCTTGTTTCACTGTGGGTCAAACCGCCTGCGATGCGAATGAGGATGGACAAGGGGGGCCCAACTCTGGTAATGCTCTGGCGGTGTTACCCAAACTATGATCAAGGCCCTCCAGCGATCGCTCGCCCCCCTTTTCAGCCTCGCAATACTATCGTGGTGTGTCGGATGCACACCGGACGAGTCACCCTTTCGACAAGAAAATGAAGGCCTGCGCAAGCAACTCGCCAAGCAAGAGTCGGTACTGAATTCGCTGCAGGACGGCAACAAGGTCATGCAGCAGCAGATCGATCTGCTCAACCAGGAACTGCGGGACGCCAAGAAGCAGGCGGAGCATGCCCGGGCCGAGGCGAAAGCGTTGCAGGCTGAAGCCAAGGCGCTCGGGACGAAGCTTGATTCCCAACTGGCCGAATCGAAAAAGCTGTCGGGAGAAATTCAGCGGACCGCTGCGAAGGCAGCCCAGGCCACGGACAACATCCGAGTTGAGGAAAAGGGCTCGCAGATGGAGGATCTTCCACGCCCGCTGGCTGCGGTCGGGAAAGCCGCCGAGGAGGCGTTGACGCGCAACGGCTACCGTGTGCGGGTCAGCGTCAAGACCGACCAAAAAGCGGTCTTCGTCACCGAACGCAAGGTCTCCACCCCGACCTCGGTAGAAACCTCGGGCTCCCGCAATCAGTACGTGGTGTCTCTCCAGGCCTTGCCCTCCAATATGACCCGGTTGAGCGTGAAGGCTGACTTTGAGAGGTTGGTGCAAGGCGGTCGTGTCCTGCCGGTGGATGCGGAGGAAACCGCTGACATCGAACGTCGACTCATCGCCGAGATCGGGAAAGCCGTCACTTCACCGAGTAAACTGTGATGCCTGGGCGCTCGTTCTTATCGGGAATGGCAACCATTCCACGCTACGCAAGCCTCGTGCTTCTGTTTCTCGCCTCCGCCTGGTTCAGTCCGTTCCCCGCCGTAGCCGGTCGCACCCCCAACCCCACGCCTACCACTGAGCTGGCCAAACACCTGACGTCCATCGCCAAATTGACCGCCAGCTCGCCGACTATCCAAATCCCCGAAGGACCGTTCCTGCTGGGCAGCATCCGGGTGGATGACGATCCCTATGGCATGGGGACGCAGTTCGACGACACGGAACTCCCACAGCACCGCGTGTGGCTCGATACCTACGAGATCGACCGCGACGAAGTCAGTCTCGGCGAATACCTGGACTACCTGTACTCGCGCAAACTGCATCCTTCGAAGGATCTCCAGCATCTCATTTGGCACGTCATCACGGTGCATGCCGTCACCGACGACACGCTCGCCCAATGGCCGGCCTTGTATGTGACCTGGAAGGAAGCCGACGCCCTCTGCCGCTCACAGGGCAAACGACTGCCGACGGAAGCGGAATGGGAAAAAGCCGCGCGTGGTCCGGACGGGAATCGGTTCCCCTGGGGGCAACACCTACCCGACAGTTCACTGGCCATGTTCGGGCAACACCATGTGCATGAAATTCCGATCCTGGCCGCCGTGAGCAGCGGAGAGGCGGGAAAGAGTTACTACGGACTGCATCACATGGCGGGCAACGTCGCCGAATGGGTCAACGACTGGTTCGGCTTCGACTACTATGCCTATATGCCGGAACGCAACCCACCTGGGCCGACCAGTGGCCGCTACAAGAGCCTGCGCGGCGGATCGTGGAAGAGCAACCCGATCATGCTCAGAACCGCCACCCGCAGCGGCGCGCCGTCCGATCAACGCTCCGCCACCGTCGGTTTTCGCTGCGCCAAGTCGGTCCCTGCCCCGAACGCACGATAATAGGCCGCGCCTCCTGAAAACTTTCTGGCCAGGCACAGGTCGGCAACAGCCAGACATTCCAACCCGAACGGTAGATATCCGGCGTAGCCCAACAGCGGCATGTGGAACAATTCAAACCGCTGCACGAACGGCACTGCATATTCCCAATGGGCCAAGCTGTAAAAATTCCATAGCTCCCAAAAGAACCCGCAGATCAGCGCCGCGAAAGCCACTGCCCACAGAGTTCGCCAATCGCCCTTAGCCGTGTCGTCGGAAATGGTCGGTTCCCCTCGAATCAATTGAATCGCGGTGATCAGCAGAAGCGGCGCGACCCACACCAAGGAGAACAGGAAGTCAGGCCACAGACCGATACCCAAGAGTCCACCTGCAGCCCCAACCAAGAGCCCCCATCCCCATCTCGTGCGATCTCCGATATCGACTGCCCCACATTGATCCAGACCCGCCGCAGTTCGCGGATAGGCCGTCAACAGTTCGGCCATGCCGAGCACGGCAGGAAGGACGGTCGCGAAGGGCAATGTGGCTTGCCACACATATTCCCACGCAGTCAATTCTTGCCCACCCAGGTAATGCCAATTTTGCACAAAGCGATTCAGGTATTCGAACGACCACCAGAAGCCGGCGCTCAGCGGAAAGAGCGACAGAAAGTAGCGCGGGCGGTGGAGCATCATGCAATGGCCGATGCGCCGGAAGGTCAGCGCGTTCACCACGACGATGTACCCCAACCACAGCGGCGTAAACGTCAGGGGCTGAAACGGGCGCATCCATTCGAATCTGGTCCAGGCCAACGACCAGGCGAGCAGAGTCCAACAGACAGCCAACCACCCCCACCAGGGAAACGGACATAAAGGGTGAGGCGTAAGGAGTGAGGGGGCTCGATCGGGCACAGGTGATTGCCCCAGGGAAAGCCTGCGCAGAGAAATGAACGATGCGATACGAACAAGACACGGTCCAATCGCGCCGACAATCAGCCCTACCAGCGCGGTGAAGACGGGCCATGAAAATGGTTCGTGGGTGACTGAGTGGGTGATCGGCGGAAATTCGAGATAGGGTTGGATAGAGCGACCCGCGAGCATCACACCGATCAGCGGAAGCATGACGATCGTCGCCAAGACCAACACGATGATGATCCAACTAGTAGTATGGCCTCTAGCCCGCATTATTCACGAAGACTTCGACTACAACCGCCGATACGCCGCTACGACAAGCCTGACGGCGGGCGGGCTCGCCGCTCAGTCGGTCAACATCCTGTTCAAGGATGCCTCCCTCCCTCGCGGCTCCG
>JACQHN010000378.1 GCA_016199015.1 Nitrospira defluvii | reverse complement strand
TGCGTATCCTATCGGAGGCCGGCATCCCGACCGGAATTTCCATGGCGCCGATTATTCCAGGCTTGAACGAAGATGCCATACCCGAGTTATTGGCGCGCGCCAAGGCTGCCGGTGCGACGACCGCGACCTGGAGTTTGCTCCGCTTGTCGGGGCATGTGGAGGCCGTGTTTCTCAAGCGCATGCGCGAGGCGTTCCCCGATCGCATCGCGAAAATCATCCATCGCATTCAAGAGGTACGTGGTGGCACATTGAACGACGCCGCGTTCTTCAGCCGGCATCACGGCAGCGGAACCTACTGGCGCTGTATCGAGCAATTGTTCGAGCTCGGATGTCGACGTGTGGGTTTCGCTTCAGATGAGCGTCCGGTCCCGCAGACCTTCCGCCGCCCCCAGGCTCAACAATTCCTGTTCGGAATAGAGGAGTCCTCGTGAAACATAACCCGGGTTTCTTGAGAGTAGTCGAAGAGGCCAAACAACGTGTGCGCGAATGCGCCGTCTCCGACGTGAAGGCCAAACTGGACCGCGCCGAACGATTTCATTTCGTCGATGTTCGCGAGGACAACGAATATGAGCAGGACCATGCAGCCGGGGCGATCCACCTCGGCAAGGGCGTCATTGAACGGGATATTGAAACCGTGATTCCAAATAAACAAGAGCCGATCGTCTTGTACTGCGGGGGTGGCTATCGGTCGGTGCTGGCGGCGGACAGCATTCGGCAGATGGGCTATACCAACGTGATCTCCATGGACGGAGGAATCAAGGCTTGGCGCGGGGCCGGCTATCCCATCGAGAAGGGCCGGCGTTCGTAGCGCATGCCGTTTTCCAGGCGGGAACTCTTCAACAACGCCGGGTTCGGTCTCCTCTTGCTTCCGGCACTGCTGCGTTCACCGCGGACCATCCTTCGTCATTTGCTCTTCGATCCAGAGGGCCCTCTGGTCTCGCCCAAGGCCATTCCTACCAATCCGTTTACGCAAAACGGGAAATCGCTGGTGGCGATCGTGCACGGCAAGGATCCAGGCCGTATGCTTCAACGCGCCTTCGATCTGTTGGGCGGGGTCGGTCAATTGGGCTTGCACGGGAAACGTGTCCTGCTGAAGCCCAATGTCCTGAACGATCGACCGCCTCCCTCAACAACCAATCCACAGGTGGTCGGAGCGATGGCGAAGCTGGTCAAGGAGACAGGCGCCGCCGAGGTCGTGGTAGCTGATGGATCGGGGATCATCCGACTCCCGACTTCCGCCAATTTGACGAGCACGGGAATCCGGGCGGCGGCGGAAGCAGCCGGGGCCAGGGTTCTGGCCCTGGAAGACGAACCGTGGGTGCGGCTTGAACCACCTGAGGCGAAGTCCCTCCGGCAATTTTATTTTTCCCGGCCCGTCTATGAGGCGGATATTGTGATCAACATGCCCGTGATCAAAACACACCGCTTTGCGGAATTTTCCTGCAGTTTAAAAAACTTCGTGGGGGTGGTCCACCCGCGGTATCGACCATCCGTGACGTTCTGGACGGGAGACTGGCATGAACGCATCGCCGAATTGAACCTTGCCGTGCATCCCACGCTGACAGTGGCTGACGGCACCATGACCATGATCGAGGGCGGTCCGACGTCAGGCACCGCAGCCCAGACGGACCTGTTGATTTGTAGCGGCGACCGGGTCGCAGTGGATCTGGTTGCGATTGCATTGCTCCGCTCGTTCGGCGCCTGGCCAAAGCTTCAGGGTAAGCGGATTGGGGATCAACGACAGGTCAAACGTGCAGCCGCACTGGGGCTCGGTGTGGGCTCAGGACGGGATATAGAAGTCGTCAGTGGGGCGGTGGATTTGGCTCCACCAGCGTTTATTCAGCTGGTGGAGCATATTCGGCGGGATCTACTCAGCGAGTAGGTCTTACTTGTTCGTTCGATCAAACTCCTTGATGACCTGCTCAGTCAGATCGATCGTGTCCTTATTGAAGATCACGATCTTCACGGTTTGCTCGCTGCCTTTGTCCAAGACCAGCTGGTAGCCGCCCTTGTCGGCGACCGCCTGCGTGGCCACCGCAATCTTCTTCATATAGTCGTCGACAAGTTCCTTCTGCTTGCCCTGCAGTTCTTGGTTAAACTCCTGGGCCCGCTTCTGGTAGTCCTGAATCTTGCTGCGGAAGGAGGTTTCCTTGTCCTTCTTTTCGGTCTCGCTCAATTTGGCGGCCTGTTCTTTGAGCTGCTTTTCGCTATTGCGCAACTCTTCTTCATCCCGAGACAACAGCTTTTGGCGCGTCGCCACATACTCCCGCAACCCATCCAGCGCTCGCTTGCCGGCCTTGCTCTTTTCCAGGACCACCTGGGGATCGATGACCCCCATCTTGAATTCCGCTGCGGGGCTCGTCGAGATCACGCCAAGGGTCGCTGCGACGAGAACGCCGACCATTGCCGCGAGCCGGCCTGTTCCTTGCCACTTCACACCCATCTCAGGACTCCTTTCGCCGAAAAAATTATCTCTGCCACAAACTTTGGGAGAATAGCCGCCTGGGGATAGCCTGTCAAGAACGAGCCTCTTCCAATATGAAATGAGTCTGAAGGGGTTGCGTATTTCCAACATGGAATGAGTCTGAGAGCCTGAGATTCTAATCGGTCATTATGCGGGGCATGGTGATCGACAT
>JACQHN010000367.1 GCA_016199015.1 Nitrospira defluvii | reverse complement strand
TGCTGGGCAACGGATTGAACCGGGCGCTGATCGAAAGCGGTTCGCCGGATAACGTCCTGCTGCTGCGGAAAGGCGCCACGACAGAGATCGCAAGCGGGATCTACCGCGATCAGGCGCACGTTGTGAGTACGCTGTCCTGGATCGCGACGACGTCCAGCGGAGACCCGCTGGCACTTCCTGAGTTGGTCGTCCTGATTAGCCTCGCAAAAACCGGAGCCGACACGCCGGCCAACGTGGTCGTTCGAGGCACACAGCCGGGAGCGTTCACGCTCCGCCCGCAGGTCAAGCTGACGCAAGGACGCAGATGGCAGCCGGGCACGTCAGAGATCGTGATCGGCGCACAGATTGCCAAGCGCTTTCTTCCCGGCGGATTCGTCACGCCTCTGCGGATCGGCAAGCGGGAGTGGCACGTCGGCGGCGTGTTTGAGGCGCAGGGAACGGCGTTCGAGTCGGAAATCTGGGGCGACGTCGATCAACTCATGGCCGCCTATGGTCGGGACTCGTACTCTTCCCTGACACTGCGCCTCTCCGCCCCCTCCGCATTTCAGAGCATCGAGGATACGATTGCGGCAGATACCCGACTCCTGCTCCAGGTGAAACGGGAACGAGACTACTATCGTGAGAAGTCGGTAACCATGGCCACATTCATCCGCCTCCTAGGGTTCACCTTCACACTCATCTTCGCCTTTGGAGCGATTCTAGGAGGCACGATGACGATGTACGGAGCGGTTGCGTCCAGAACCAGAGAAATCGGCATGCTCCGCGCGTTGGGGTTCGCCCGGCGGCAAATCCTCGCCCTGTTCCTCCTCGAGTCGCTCCTGCTCGGAGCGCTGGCCGGTGCGCTCGCGATCGTCGGAGGCACGGCACTGCAGTGTGTCACACTCTCGACGATGAACTTCAGCACGTTCTCAGAACTCGCTTTTCGCCTGACACTGACCCCTGCATCCGTTCTGACAACGATGGGCTTCGCGCTTGTCATCAGTATCCTCGGCGGAATCCCGCCGGCCATTCGAGCGGCCCGCCTACCGGTCATGGACGCGCTCGCGCAACAGGCAGGTTGAAAGAGAGACGATGCCAGGGAATCATGCGCGATAGGTACCTACTCAAGTAGATAGACTGAAGGCCTTCAGTCTTCAGTCGTCAGCCTATCTACCTGAGTAGTTACTGCCTCCTGACTCGCAGCAGGCGCCGAGGGTGCCGAGTGCTTGACGTCAAGAGGAGATGTAGACATAATGTCTACACGTGAGAATTATTACATCGACGCGGCTGCGGACCTATTGGACCGAATATCGTCAAGCGAAATCGTCGCTGGAACACTGGTTGGTTCTGGCCCGCGCTGCGAAGTGGTTTCACGTTCCGGATGTGCGTCGGACGTTTCCCGGCGCTGGTCTTGTCACCGTGTCGAGTGGACGAACGGTCGTGATCTTCAACATCGGTGGCAACAAGTACCGGCTGGTCACGGTCATCCACTACAACACCCGCAAAGTGTTCGTGCTGCGGTTCCTGACTCAGGCGGAGTACGACTCGCAGCGTTGGAAGGAGGACCTATGACGAAGACCCTTTTCGAGAAAGCCGGGCGCATCACTCTTCCCAAAACGTATGATGCGCTGATGGGGTTGCACCCCGTGCGTCCTATTCATAATGATCGAACGCTGAAACAGGCCGTAGCTATTCTCGATCGGATGGCGGGCCATCCTCTGAATCCGGACCAGGAGGATTACCTGGATGCCCTGTCCACCCTCGTCGAGGAATACGAGCGGACACGTCACCGAATCGAACCGAAGATCAGTGGACGCAGCGCCCTTCGCGCGCTCCTCGCCGAGCATGGAATGAGCGCAGCGGACCTTGCGCGGCTTCTGGGCGTCCATCGGAGCCTGGGCTCAAAACTTCTCACCGGGGAGCGCGCGCTGACGATTTCCCACGTGAAGATTCTCAGTGAGCGCTTCAAGGTCAGCGCCGATCTGTTCTTGAGCTGAGACGGATCGGCGCGCCAGTATAGATACTGGGGTTAGTTCTTGACTTTGCACTTTTCTGCTAAGCATTGACGCCCTCTGAGGGTAAGGTCAAGAACTGACCCCATCTTCGACTCCACTTTCACCCCCTGACAACGCGAGCAGGCCACCCGCCGCTGCTCAAACGCCAGGTAGAGGTGCCAGCCCGCGGCATCGGTATCCCGCACTCGGCGCGTCTGGCGATCGTAGAAGGCGCGGTGGCGGGTCCCACAGCCGGAGCACACGGCAGTTTTTTTCGCCGAACCAAGGTGACCAGCCGGGCGTGGGGATCGCCAAAGATCCCGTGCAGCCGACTGCGGGCGCGGAATCCTGGAACGGAGAACAAGGCGGAGAGCGTCCGAGTCTGTTTCATGGGTCCTCCAGGACAACTGCCGCCAGGAGTCTGCCACAGATCTCGGACAAGATTCGAGGTCTCGCCGCCTGGGACCAAACACAGACTGGCTGCGGAGTTGGTGGGCTTCACCCTCTCTCATTTACCCACTCCAATCTGCATAGAGCCATTCTTTTTGACCCCAATTCTTTTTGAGAATTCTTCCCCTCATATCTTCACAAACTCAACTCTGCGATTATTCGCTTTCCCCTCCGGTGTCTCGTTCGTGTCCACCGGTTTGCCTTCTCCCCAACCTTTCGCAGTCACGCGGCCGGCATCGATTCCCATTGAGACAAGTTGCTGCAACACGGCGTTCGCTCGCGCGTCCGAGAGCGTTTGATTCGACTGGTCGCTGCCGTCGCCGTCCGTATGGCCTTCGATACTGAACTTCAACTCGGCGTGGTCCTTCATCAAGGCCGCGATATCGTTCAGGACTCCCATTGACGTCGGCTTGATCGTCGCGTTCCCGACATCGAGCAGAATGCCGCGGGTCACGATCTTCCCATCAGTGACGACTCGCTGGTACAAGTCCATCCCACCCTCGGCCACGCGAACGTTTTTCACCATGGCCGCATAGCCCTTCGTCGCGCCATGACTGAGCGCGGTGAGAGAAAACGCCGTGGGCTTTTCCACCAGGTTAGGGATGATCACCATCCGATCTTGATCCATATACAGCTTCATCGCGCGCGTGTTGAACGAAATGGCAACGTGATGCCAGCCTGCCTCGTCTGCGCCGCCTTTCGGGGTTCCGCTGGCCGCCTTCATGCTCACTTTGCTCGGACGGAACTCCACTGCGCCTGCTTTGCCAAAATCGACGGAGTACGCTTCATTGCCCTTCTTGTGGAAGTAGAGATCAAACTCTATGGTGAAGATACCCGGCAGGTAATTCTTCTGCCGCATCAGCGGCTCGATTCTATTGTTGCCCTGAGTGAAACTGACGATGTTCTGATCGCCGTGCCGCGCATTCTCAGCGCCGCCTCTCAGAAGATTCCAACGCGAAGGAAACTCGCCCATCTTTTCTCCGGCCAGGTCGTCGGCGAAGATGATTTTCTCGCCCGGAACGAAATCGTACTTGGCGTAAGCCGCCAACTCCTGGCTTTCGACTCCCGGAGCGTTCAACAGAACGAAGCATAGCCCAGAAACCAACAGGAGTGTCATGTTCATGATTGGTTCTCCAGTGCGCCGGGGTAACCCGGCGAGGGGTTGTGAATGAAAGAGTCATCCGGTGAAGGGCGAACGACCCACACCGACCCCACGTCAGGCAGAGCGGCGCGCGAAGGCGTCGTCGAAGCGCAGGGCGCATGATTGGAGCATGGCGGCATGGGCGGTTCATGGTTAGTCGATGATCTCCACGGATTGTCCGGAGGTTTGGGCTCGACGGAGGCACCCGGCATCCGTGGCCTTGCACCGAAGCACGCCGTCGTCGATGATCTTCACCTTCTTGCCCGATTGCTTGGCTTCAGCCAAACAGGCCTGGTCGCTCGCGGCGCATTTCATGGTATCGGGCGAGTCTTCAGATCCGCTCAGCACGACTTTCTTCCCCGCCTCTTTGGCCTTGTGCATGCAGTCCGGATCCGTGGCCGCGCAAACGACCGAGTCTTCGGCCTTAGTGATGGTCTTATGGATCCCTTGGTTGATCCGCTGATTGATCCGCTGTTCGACCTGGCGCTCCGCGCTCCGGGAAGTCCGATCCATGAGTCGATCCACGTATTTATCGGAACAGCCGGATAGCACTGCGCAGAAGAGTCCCAGCCCCGCCGTGATGTGAATGCCCAGTCGAACGTTCATCGTGCACTCCTTTCAGCGTGACGCGGCTTATTCGCTCGGCGCGCCGCTCTTGGGTTTGAATTGTTCCTGCATCTTCTTCATGGACTCCATCATCTGGTTCATATCCTTCCCCTGAAACTGATCACGCATCTTCTCCGCCTCCTGCATCTCCTCCGCGGTCAGCGGCCGGCTTTTCTTTTTCCGAGTCGACGAGCGTCCGGGGCTCTGTTGCCGTAACTGTCGGAGCTGCTCCATCGGATCGGCGCCCTCGACGACGCGCACGCCCGGCGGCAGCGACGTGCTCCCCGGCGGCACAGGCCCGATGTTGATCGACGTGGCAGTCTCCTGTATGCCCATGTTGCCCATACCGCTTTTCGTCCAGAGCGCCAACCATTCGCTCGTCACGCAGGTCGTCGTCATCAACTGTTTCAACTCCCAAATGTCGCAGGCGTGACCGAGGACCTTGTCTTTCCCCGTGATGACCCCTCCCAATGCCTTCATGAATGCTTCTCCGTTCTTCAGCCGGGCCAGCTGGTCTTGCTCCGCAAGGGACGCAAACATCGGATTCTTCCGCTTGATGGCCTCGTTCTTCTCCGGATCGAACTGGTACATCCACAGACCGTCTGTATAGACGACGCTATGGTTTTCTTGCGTGATGCCCATTATTTGCGTGGTGGTATGGGTCTCACGTCTCCCCTCAAGGCCGTTTTTCCTAAAGGCGAAGGTACCCGTGCCGACTTGCGGTCCAGGTCCAATAACCTTGGAGGTGATCTGCCCCTCCGGCACGTTGTACAACTTTATCGAGGGCTCATCTGCGGCGGCGAGCGTCGGCCATAGCCCAACGAGCAGCAGGACCCACCATGTAGACGTATTCTGCCGACCAAGCGTCATCGTCAATCCCTCCCTTGCTGCTGACGTGTGAATGAATTCCTTACCGTGCTCACTGATCCGTGCCGCTCGGATAACATGCCCGTCGTAACATCACATCTGCCGCGAGAGTGGCACTATGGACTCCGTTGCTCCTCTTCGCACACCGGCTCCGGAATGCAGTACGAGACATTCTCGCTATACCGCACACAGAGATGGCCGGGAGGACAGGGATGATCCAGGCTGCACTGCCCGCTCACGCAACGGCTATAGTTCACCTGCTTGCCGCCGGGACAGGACACCGACCGAAGACAAAAGCTCCCCATTCGACAGTCGTGTGTGGCCGTAAAGCCGGAATCCTGCCACGCGCAGGGCTCCCCGGGATTCTTGCCGGTGCAAGACGTCACGAGCATAACCGCGCCGAAGACGCTGAGCCTGACCCAGGTCGGTTTCACCTGCATGCTCCACCTTGATGACGGGGCGCCCACTCGGCGTCCCACATCTCGCTCCCCTACCGCGCCACCAGTTCGACTCGTCGATTCTTGGCCCGCCCCCCGTCCGACTGATTTGTCACCACCGGCGCCAGCGAGGCGACGCCGTGAGGTTCCAGCCTGGCTGAGGCAATCCCATAGTTCTTCACCAGCGCACCGACGATCGCGCGGGCGCGATCCGCCGAGAGCTTGAGATTGTAGGCAAACGTGCCGGTCGAATCGGTGTGGCCGACCACATAGACGTTCAGCGTCGGCCGCGCCTTCAGCAGCGTGGCGATTTCCACGAGCGCCGGTTTGGATTCCGGCTTCAGCACCGCCTTGTCGTGATCGAAGTAAAGCCCGTACAGCGCCACCTTGCCGTACTGATCGATATCCTTGCCCATCGCCTCCGCATCGATCGTCACCAGCCCCGTCTCCACGT
>JACQHN010000381.1 GCA_016199015.1 Nitrospira defluvii | reverse complement strand
TGTTGCCGGTGTTGTGCACCAGGAGGATAGTCCGTATCAGCAAGTGCGTGTCCGTGACGACGATCTGTTTCGCTATCTGGTGCTTGATCGAACCTGGCATGCGGTCATGTGGCGAGCCGATCCTGTCACCCTCTTTCTTCCCTACAGCCAGCTCATGGTGGCGGCGGTGGCCTTGGCGCCTGAACCCAAGCGGGGACTCATCTTGGGGCATGGGGGCGGGTCGATTGCCAAGTGGCTGGCGCTGGTCTGGCCGCAGTTGGAGTTGGATGTCGTCGAATTCGATCCCGTCGTCGTGCAGATGGCGGAGCAATATTTTGAGTACCGGCCGCCCGCCAATCATCATGTGTTCGTCAAGGATGCGCGGGTATTTTTGCGGGACACGAGTGCGACCTATGACGTGATCTGGGTCGATGCGTTTGCCAGGCACCTCGTTCCCTTTCATCTGACCACGGTCGAATTTTTCGCGGAACTCAGAAGCAGGCTGAATCCAAATGGCGTGGTCTCGCTCAATCTGGCTTCTTCAGGCGGTGGCGGAGATCTTCAGCGAGCGAGCGCTGTGGTGCAGACGCTGAAAACGGCGTTTCCTACCATTCAGTCGTTCGGAGTGAAGGGACCTTGGCGAGCGCATCTCACGACCGCAGAGAATTTGATCTTTTTCGGTGGGGCTCCGATCGACCGCATGTCCTTTGAAGAGGTGGTGACTCGTATTCAATCGCAGGTTGAGGCCCGTCGGCTTCCACCAGAGGCCACGACGCTGTTGGCGACGCACCACGATAAGCCATGGCCACCAGGTTTGATCCTGACGGATGACTATACGCCCTATGATCTCCTCGTTGGCTCGCATGTCCAGGAGATTCCGCCGGATGGAAGAATATTGCCGTAATCAGCCCCCCCCAATAGGAGTCGAGGGTATTTCTAGGGGGGCAACCGGTGTGGAATGTACGGGGAGTACGGTGGCTGAATCCGTTGCCCAAGAACTTTCTTGCTTCCTTTTTAATCCCTATGCTATAAGGTGTCCCTCGCTAGCCTATTATTTAGGATATTTTTGATTCGTGGGAGACTGTGCTCCGGTGCAGGGCGTCCGGCAGAGGTTACTGAGCGCGGTGGTCATTATTCACCAACCTAATCGCATCTCTTCTTAATCTCTTTAAGGAGGTAGGTCATGGGTAAGACGATGGTAGCAGTGTTTTTTGGCCTGGTCATTCTGATGGCTGGGGCATCGGGCGCATATGCGCATCAAGCCGGCGGTGTCGAGATCGGTGACTTAGAAACCGGTTCCGTCGTAGGTCAGCCGTTTAAGGAGCTGGTCGTCGATGGGGAGTTGTTTGCGGTTGAAATCGGCAACTTAAAGGCCTGGTATCCGCCAGTCACCGTGATCGATTTCAAGGTTCGGCCGGGTCGTCCGGTCGTGTTGAAGGTGACGAATAGTTCCACGGCCGAGCATGGGTTCCAGATGACCGACGCCACGAATGTCGGTTCACCCTTTGTGATGAAGGCCGAAGTGGTGTTGAAGCCTGGCGAAACCAAGTATATCGGTGTCCCGACCAGTGACATGTTTTATGCCACGCAGGGGAATACCCTGAGCTACCGCTGCCATTTGCACCCGGCTCACGTCGGTGGAAAAATTTTGATGATTAAGTAGTCGATTCGTCATACGTCGTACAGTACAACGCCCCGTCTGCAGCGCTGCAGACGGGGCGTTGTCATGTCTAGGACAATGGTTTTTGGTGGTATGACGTTGCTGCTCAGGCCTCTTGTTCTTTCTTGCACTCCGTGACGGCGTCCAGGGGGATGCTTTGCGACCCTTTGAGGCTCCCGGCCACGATCAGCAGCAAGAAGCGACTTGCGGTGGGCTCGGTCTGCAGGTGATCCATGACGACGGCGGCCACGTCGACGATCATTTCGTCGCCATCCCACTGAGTCTCGTTCACGACCCAGAAGTGACTGGCCGCATCGGGAAATTGTTTCGTCACGAAACTTTCGATAATAGTGCCGATATCGCCGGTGCTGGCCATTGCCGGAAATGGAAACAAATAGACAAGGCAGCTGAGCAAGATCAGGCGGGCAAAGCATCTCATGGGCACCTCCCGGTGAGAAGGAGACTGGGTGACGAGTCGTGGTAGGGACCACGCATTATGCGGGACGGGTTGCGCGTCCTTACCAGGTTACTCTCCGCACTCGAAGTCTACTGCGGTCGACAGCGGAAATCCATAGGAGTGATTATTCGAGCGTCGTGCTGCTGCCAGGATGCCAGGCAGCGGCAGAAGCAGCGAAGGCTCCCGGAGGAGCCTTCGTGGTGCCGCGCACATGTACAGACAGGTGGGATTTAGTTGCGAACGCCGCTCCAGACCTTAGCCGCATCGATTTCTTTGTCCGGGTTCAGGGTCTTGGCCTTCTCCAGCAGCACGTCGGTCGTTTCGGGATAGGCCGGATCGGAAATACAGCAATTGTCCACCGGACACACCGCCGCACATTGCGGTTCGTCAAAGTGCCCGACGCACTCCGTGCAACGATCATGAGTGATGATGTAAATATTGTCGCCGACTCCCTGCCCGTCGCCGACATGATTGCCTTTGCCTTCGGCGTCGCTTCGCGTTTCGAAGATCGCCTCATTGGGACATTCTGGCAGGCATGCCCCGCAGGAAATACATTCATCGGTGATCAGAAGCGCCATGGCCTGTGCCTCCTTCTCATTTCCTTAATGACGGATAAGATGTTGACAATTTCGT
>JACQHN010000380.1 GCA_016199015.1 Nitrospira defluvii | reverse complement strand
TGCCAGAACTGGGACATGAGCAAGTCGCGCGAAATGGACCGCTTGGCCGACGAGGCGTCGCCTGAGACGATTGCGCAGGTGGCCGTCGAACTGGGCTGCCGCAGCGTGGCCTATACTTACAACGATCCCGTCATCTTCCATGAGTATGCGATCGATGTGGCACAGGCTTGCCGTGAGCGAGACATCAAGTCCGTTGCGGTGACGGCCGGGTATGTGTGCGACGACCCGCGCGCAGAGTTCTATCGGTACATGGATGCGGCAAACGTCGATCTCAAAGGATTCACCGAGCGGTTCTATCATCAACTCACCGGCGCACACCTGCAACCGGTGCTGGACACGCTCCTGTACCTGAAGCATCAGACGGCTGTGTGGCTGGAGATCACGACGCTGCTGATTCCGGGTGAGAACGATTCGGAAAATGAACTGGAGGCGCTCACGCAATGGGTGGTCGAACGGTTGGGGCCCGACGTGCCGATCCATTTCAGCGCCTTTCATCCGGACTATCGAATGCTGGATCGGCAACCGACGCCGCCCACCACCTTGACCATGGCGCGTCGCATCGCCATGAAGAACGGCATCCGCTATGCCTACACCGGCAACGTTCACGATCCCGAAGGCGGCAGCACCTATTGCCATCACTGTGGCCGAAGGCTCATCGGCCGGGATTGGTATGAATTGAGTGAGTGGAAGCTCACTGCGGACGGCGCCTGTCGTTTCTGCGGGACTTCCTGTGCCGGCGTCTTCGAAGCCAAGCCCGGCCGCTGGGGTGCACGGCGGCGGCCGGTGTTGTTGAAGGGAGCTCACTGAAGAACGCTGGCGAGAGCATGCCGAAGCTCCTCAGAGGTACGAGGGGCAACATCATCACGACCAGGAAGGAGAGCCGTCATGAAATCACGCAGAGGAACGTCAAAGGCCGGAAAAAGTCAGAAGAAGGAAGATGTGCCCAGCGCCTTAGCCCGCAAGGCTTCGGCGGTGAAACGCGAGCAGAAGAAGGAGGCAATTACCGCTGTCATGGAGAAATCGCAGCGGAGAGGAACAGCCGAGAGCGGAGCACTGATTTCTGCCGCGTTGGTTCGAACTATTGAGGCCGCAAAGCTCCAGCGTAAGAAACAGACGATTACCGAAGCTATGGAGGAATCGCAGCGGGGAGCCGGAACTTCCCGGAAGCCACAGTCATCGGAGGCCCTGGCACGAACGGTGGCGGCTGGCGAGCGCTCGCACAAGAAAGACGTCATCACTGCGGCGATGGAACAGTCTCAACGCCGGTCGGTCCCGCGAGGATCGTGAAAGCGAATACTCGCTCTGGTGCGACTGCCCCGAAATAATCTGGACCGGCGGAGGAGCCGAATCCATGGGCAGAGGAGACCGTAATCGCCTGACAGGAGTGCGTGCTGAGCAACAAGAGCGCTCCGCGAATAGGCTTCAGCCAATGAAGGCCGAACAGGACTGCATGGAATGGATTGTGCCCTTGCCTCAGTTATCACCTGCCGAACCCCCCTCCACTGGTCAGACCAATATGTGATAGCTAGTCGATAGGGCCATTCGGCCCTAGGTAAATCTGTCGAGTTGGCTTTTTAGAAAAGCTGGGCGCTGTCCGGCATTGAATTTGACACTACGTAGTAGGACTGGCGACTTACGGGAGTCTCCATCTGCCGTATGTTAGCGCCAATGTTGGGAGCTGGTCACCTAGGGTACAAACCTCGAGTCCTCATCGCGGACGATCAGGTGATCGTCGGGGCCGGGATTCGCGCGTTGATTGAACCAAACTGTGAAGTCGTCGGGATTGTCGATGACGGCCGGACGCTTCTCGTGGAGGCGGAGAAGCTGCGGCCTGACCTTATTATCATGGAAATCACCCTCCCATTGCTCAATGGTGTGGATGCAGCTCGTCACCTCACCAAGGCGATCCCAGGAAGCAAGATCATCTTCCTGACCGGTCAGACCAGTTCCGCATACGTAGCGGCGGCGTTCAAGGCCAGCGCGTCAGTCTATGTCTTAAAACGTTCACCGCCTTCGGAGTTGAGTCAAGCCATTCAAGCCGTGAGGAAGGGGCAATGTTACCTGACTCCCCTCATCACCAAAGACGTATTGGCGAACGGCGAGAATGGTTCAAAACAAGAGGCAGGCAGAGCGACAGTGGCTTCCCTCACCCCGCGTCAGCGAGAAGTACTGCAGTTGATTGCGGAAGGGCGAGGAACAAAGGAAGTGGCGACGCTACTCAACATCGCCATCAAGACCGTCGAGTTCCATAAGTTTCGCATTATGGACCAATTGGATCTCCATTCCACCGTCGCCCTGACGAAGCGCGCCATCGCAGAGGGACTCGTCAGGCCGTAGGGTTTCCACCGTAGAGCAATTCGATCGTTTTTGGACGAAGTCGAGATTGCTTGCATTGTTCCGGAGTGCCTGCGGCCCGCCGAGGCGGGACTGACTAGCGGGGATGTCACCATATGGGTACCGGCACCGGCAAGTAAGTTTCCTAGTTGTCTGCGTCCCCCAATCATCGTATAATGCCGCCCGAGAGCAGTGGACAGACGGCAGATATTTCGGAGGGTCGTCTCTGAGGGGGAAGGGGGGAATCATGTATATATGGCTGACTATCGTACGGAGTTCCGTTCTCGTAGTGGCGCTCTTCGCACTACTGCCTTCTGTACAGAAAGCGGAAGCAGTTCCCTTCACCCTCCCTGCCATTGACGCCGGGTCGTATAGCTCTGAAGGCTCCCACCAGGCATCCAATCAAAACTATGTTGCAGGGATTTTCACCTCTAATCCTCCGCCCGGGAACCGAAACTTCTTTGTCTTCGATGCGACCAGTATCGCCACAAGTAAGAATCCTCTACAGACCGCGACACTATCGATCTTCAATCCAAACAACGGATTTCGCTCATTTAGCTCTTTGAATCCGAGTGCGACGTTCTCACTCTTCAATGTCACGACCAGTATTGCTGATTTGACTGCGAGCAACGGTGTGGGTATTTTCGGCCGAGATATTCATCAGGATCTTGGCTCGGGAACGTTGTTTGGTTCCAAGCAGGTCTCCAGTGCCGATAATGGTCAGTTCGTCCGGATTGACCTCACGACGGCTGCCGTCAGAGAGATAAATGATGGTATCGCGCGCGGCAATGCTGCCTTTGCCATCGGGGGCGCTGTAACAGAAGGGAACGCGGTTATTTTCGGGAATTCTTCACTCGGACAGGGAAATGTTATCCTGAGTGGATTCTCCGCCGTAAGTGCTCCTGAACCAGGCACTCTGCTACTGGTCGCTTCGGGAATCGTCGGGCTGGCAAGGTGGCGGCTCATTCTGCTCAGAACCCTACGCTCTGCTTGCCCCCTATCGCAGTGAAATTGAGGGCCGCGAGTCTGGATTACTTGCTATGCTTAGAAGGGTGTCGCAGGTCTGTCTCGTGGTCGCTGCATCCTTTCTGGTCTCCTGCGCGGAGGCTCCATCGGAACGAGCCGCCAAGCACGAGCGCCGTGGTGACGGGTACGTTCAGCAGGAGCAGTTCCGCGAGGCGGTGATCGAATATAAGAACGCCGCGCGGGCGACTCCAGATAATGCCGCTATCCAGTGGAAGCTTGCGAAGGCGGCTTCGCAGGTCGGAAATCTGTCCACAGCCTTCGCCTCCCTTAGTCGGGTCGTGCAACTTGATCCGACTCATTTCGACGCTCAATGGTCCCTCGGCGATCTCTATCTGGCCGCAGGCAAAACCGACGAAGTCGGCAAGATCGC
>JACQHN010000379.1 GCA_016199015.1 Nitrospira defluvii | reverse complement strand
GCCTGGGGTTTTCCACGCTCATACCGCTGCTCGAAGACTTGTCCGTCCTGCCAGATTTCCAGCTCCAGCCATTCTGACAGCGCGTTGACGACGGAGATGCCGACTCCGTGCAACCCGCCGGAGACCGTGTAGGCGCCCTGCTCGAACTTGCCTCCCGCGTGCAGGACGGTGAGGGCCACTTCGGCGGCGGACTTCTTCTGCGTAGAATGCATGCCGGTGGGAATGCCGCGGCCGTTGTCCACGACCGTGACGCTGCCGTCGATGTGGATCGTGACTTCGATCGCTTCACCGAATCCGGCCATGTGCTCGTCGACACTGTTGTCGACGACTTCATAGACGAGATGGTGCAATCCATCCGGCCCGGTGCTGCCGATGTACATCGCCGGCCGCTTCCGGACGGCGTCGAGCCCCTCGAGAACTTTGATTTGATCCGCGCTGTAACTGTCGGATTTCGGCTTGGCAGAATTGTCCTGCTGGTCGTCCTTGGCCATTCAACTCCTAGCAGGATGCTGAAAACGTCCGCCGGCGGCGTTCTCGCTTTGCTCAGAGGCTCCACGTACCGAACAGAGTACGCGTCGCCTCTCGGACACTGCCGGCTCACCGTCTCGCCGGCGTGCACAGACGTGGCGCTCTTTATTCATCGCGCCGTGCACCTCACTACGGCCTTGCCGGACGGCCATTTTGAGCATCCTGTGAAAAGGCATTCTTGTTGCTAAATCTTGATCGGCATCACGACACACTTGAATCCCGGGCTCTCGGCTTCCTGAATCAGACAGGGACTCAACGCCGTATCCATTTGTAACGACACCGATTCTCCATCCATGGCGCTGAGGGCGTCCAAGAGGTAGCGGGCGTTAAATCCCGTATTGAGCGCCTCGCCCTCGTAGAGAGCCGCCAGTTCTTCTGTGGCTTCCCCATAATCCGGATTACTCGAGAACAGCGTCATGCCGCCGGGCGCAAAGGTTACCTTCACGGCATTGGCTTTATCCTTCGACAGAACAGAGACCCGTCGTAAGGCGCTCTCCAAAAGACCCCGATTGACGACGATGCGGCGACCGCTTTCCTTTGGAACCACCTGCTGATAGTTCGGATAATTCCCTTCCATCAGGCGGGAGGTCAGGAGCAGGCCGCTCTTGCGGAAAATCATGAGGTTCTTTGTGAAGCCGATCAGCGGCTCGGCGTCGCCTCCTTCTTCGAGCAGCCGTTTCATTTCCTGAGCGGCCTTCTTCGGGATGATCGCTTTGATGTCCGGTGCCGGCTGCTTAGCGCCGGCCGTGCCCACCTCGCGCTCTGCCACGGCCAAGCGATGGCCGTCGGTGCCGACGAGGCGCAGGAGGGTGGTTTTCTTTTCAGTCGTCGTCAAGCTCACGAGCAGGCCGTTCAGGATATACCGGGCATCATTGTCACCGGCAGCAAACAGGGTTTTGCGGATCAATTCCAACAACCCTGCCCCGGCCAGCGGCGTCAGGCCTTCACGTTCGATGGAGGGCAGCGCAGGATAGTCACCGCTGGGGAGGCCGACGACTTTGAATTGACTTTTTCCGGCCTGGATCGTGGTCCAGTTGTTATCGCCTGAGGTGAGTTCGATTTCACCGTTGGGCAACTCCTTGATGATCTCATACAACTTGCGCGCCGAAATGGTGACGCCGCCGGCCTCGAGGACCGTCGCTTTGTAGAGACCCCGCATCCCGATCTCCAAGTCGGTCGCCACAATCTCAGCGCCATCATGTTTGGCTTCTAACAGGATATTCGAGAGGATCGGCATGGTGTTCCGTTTTTCGACGACCCCCTGCACCCGCTGCAGGCCCGTCAACAGTTCCTCTCGTCCGATGCGTACCTTCATGTGGATCTCTCCCTCAAGAATGCGCTTACGCCCTCAGGATCTGTTCCTTTAGGCCTTCCAGCGTGGTCTGCAAGGTGCTGTCGGCTTCTTTGGCTTTCGTGATCTGTCGGCAGGCATGAATGATCGTCGTATGGTCCTTGCCACCAAACTGGCGCCCGATTTCAGGAAACGAGGCGTCGGTGAGTTCTCGGCAGAGATACATGGCGATCTGGCGCGGGTGAACGAGCGTTTTGCTGCGCCGACGCGACTTCAAATCGACGATCTTCAGATGATACTTCGTGCCCACCACTTCTTGAATATCTTCGATCGAGACAATCTTCTTCTTGTCGCCGATGAGATCGCGCAGCACGTTCTTGGCCATCTCCAGCGTGATGATTTGCCCGGTCAACGACGAATAGGCCCCGACGCGCACGAGGGAGCCCTCCAACTCACGAATGTTGTTCTTCATCGTGGTGGCCAAGAAATGGATCACGTCCTCAGGCAGGGCAATCCGTTCGTCCTCTGATTTCTTGCGCAGGATGGCGATCCTCGTCTCGACATCCGGCGGCTGCAGATCGGCAATGAGCCCCCACTCGAACCGCGAACGGAGGCGCTCTTCGATATCCGGCATGTCCTTGGGAAAACGATCGCTCGACAGAACAATCTGCTTGCGTGCCTCATAGAGCGTGTTGAAGGTATGAAAGAACTCTTCCTGAGTACGCTCCTTACCAGCTAGAAATTGAATATCGTCGATCATCAGCATATCGACGCTCCGATACCGCTTCCGGAGGTCGATCATCTTGTCGTATCGAATCGAATTAATGACCTCGTTCGTGAATTGTTCCGTGGTCAGATAGGCGATCCGGAGATCGCTTCGCTCAGCCAAATAGTTTCCGATGGCATTCAGGAGATGGGTTTTCCCCAGTCCGACCCCCCCGTAGAGAAACAACGGGTTGTAGGCTTTTGCCGGTTGTTCAGCCACCGCCATACAGGCGGCGTGAGCAAACTGGTTTCCGGCCCCGACCACAAAACTCTTGAAGGTGTATTTGGGATTCAACTGCACGCCGCGCTTCGCTCGAGAAGCCACGAAGCCCCGTCCGGCTGTATCTGGAGCGGCACTATCTTGCTGAACCGGTGAGGGTGTCTTCCTGTTGTTGATGACGAAGGAGATGTCCAGATGCCCGCCACCCTGTGCCACTGAGACCGCTTCTGCCAGAAGATCGCGATAGTGCTCATCCAACCAATCGCCGAAAAACTTATTCGGGACTGCTAGATAAGCCGTCGTGTCCTCAATGCGATCAAACACCACCGGAGTGAACCAGGTCTCATAGACCTGCTTCGGTACCTTTTCATGAATGTACGCCAATGCATCATTCCACATCTGTTTTATCCTACAATTTCAAATACTTATAAATGTTCACAGCTTTATACACAGGTGTGGATAAATACATAGGCGGTCGCGGAATCCCAGGTTTCCATCATCAATCGAATGGAATGCACTCTCAGTTCTTATGGACATCCAACCATCCCACCGTCCATCGATCTACCTCGTACACAAATGACCCCATCTTATCCCTGAGCGCCCCCTGCCTTATACACCATCTCATCAACATGGGCTAGGCTCTTCAATCGTCAACAACCACGGACTTCTCCTCGTTCATCCACAGAACCCACATAGCCTACTCCTACTCCGACGACTCCTAATCTTCTCTTTACCTGAAAGATATTTAGGAGAAGAGAGCCTCTTTACAGCACAATAGTCGCATCATGCTCTGCAATCAGAGCGACTAGGTCTCGATATGAGATGCTCTGTCCGGCACCAGACCCTATAGAACGACCGGATACGGACTGAAGCATATAGATTTGTCCGGGAAACGACGGCGACGATGAGACCGCCTCCTCAAGAAGAACCAAGGAGACGCTGTCGGAAGACGCAGTTGCCGACGCGGAAGGCAACAGAGACTCTGCCGAATCCATAATAGGACGTCGAAGGAGATAGAGTGTCTTACGAGCAGGCATACGATCTCACAACACTTAAAAGACGAGGACCCGGTCGGCCTCTGCGATGGCGCGCTGGGCCGAGTCGTTTGATCCGATGGTGACGGCGAACCCATCCTGAAGGTCCGGCCGGGGACCGGCTGGAAGAATCAGGACAAACGGAATAGCGAGATGTTGAAACGATGGTAGGTACTTTTCGAGAATTTCGACATCGACAATATCGTCCGTTTCTTCCGCAAGCAGCTGAACCGCCTGCCCTATCAGGATCACGGTAATTGGATTCTCTCCGGCCGCTAATCCTAAGGCAATCCGTAACGCCTCGACGGGACGATGCGACAGACGGGGATCCTCACGAATAACGAGTGTTATAGAAACAGTTGCGGACACCATCATTCCCTCGGAGGAGCCTACTCAAGTAAACGCAAGAAACCGGTCGCAGCCGTTCACAATATTCGACAGCACCACGAGACCGCAGAGCGAAATGCGCGTATCGAGTTGATCAGTCGAAACTCCATGTTGCTGGCACCCATAGGCACAGACGAACAGCTTCATACCGCGTCCTACGAGCTCGCCATAACGAGGATCGCCAAGGTTTTTCACCCCTTCGTCGATGAAATAAAGATAGAGATCGATGCCTTGTGCAAGAGCCTCCGATGAGAGCTGGAGAACGGTCTCAACACTCGGGTGTGACGGGGGTGTGGATAACAGGATGCCGAACTTCTGATAAATCATGATGATACGTCTGTGGACAAACTTTAAGAGCGCTTAAGAATCAATAACTTATATCTACTAAACAGAAAGCGGAGCGTACGGATTTTAGGAGGGAAAGTCAACTACAAAAAGGAGCTGTTATGGCCTGCCTGGAAGCCGTGCGAGGAGAGTGGAAGAGAGCTCTGATAAGGCCAGATCTTCCTGTGCTTTTGTCTGCATATTTCGGATGGTGGCGGAGCCTTTCGTCACCTCATCGTCACCGAGAAGAATCGTATACAAAACGCCGAGACGATCAGCTTGTCGGAGATGGGCCTTGAG
>JACQHN010000373.1 GCA_016199015.1 Nitrospira defluvii | reverse complement strand
GTCGAAAATCCATCAGGGCGTTGTTGCTTGGGGGAGGTACGCCAGGCGGAGAAGCGGGCGGAAGCTGCGATCACGGGAGCGGCTTCCCCAGCAAAGCCATCGAATCCCGCGCCGGCAGCCTCGTTAACCGGGGGGCTCCTGGCCGCGTTCCTCGCGTCGATTTGCTGCATCGGGCCAGTCGTCTTCGCGGCCCTGGGAGTCGGGGTGGGGGCCACGGGGTTTCTGGCCGGCACAGCGGGTTTCCTCAAAGCGCTGTTGCCCTATCGACCGCTGTTCATTGGACTGACCGCGGTTTTCCTGGGCATCGGTTTCTATATGGCTTACCGAAGGCCGATGGTCGGTGATGCGTCTTGTCAGGCCTGTGTGCCGGTGTCAGGTGTTCGTCCGAATCGATGCCTGCTCTGGGTCATCGCGGGCCTCGCGGTGGCGTTGGTACTTGCACCGTATTGGCTGGAGCTTGCGACAGGCTCCTGAGCAGACAGAGCGCCACAGGGAAAGAAGTGAATCCAATGAAGACGACCATGTTGCTCGTAAGCTGGGTCGTGATGGCTAACATGATCTGGGTCGGAACCGTGGCAGGGGCCTCTCCTCAAGAGGCCGGCGCGTCTACAGACCAGGCCGGAGAGGTCATCACCCTCAAGATCGACGGGTGGACCTGCGCGAGTTGTGAAAAGGGCATCCGCCGTGCGCTGGAGGCCGTACCGGGGGTGAGGCGGGCAGATGTCAGTTACGCCCAGGGCGGGGCCATCGTCGAGGTCGAACGCGGTCGAGTGAGCCAAGATCAGTTGACGCAAGCGGTCGCGAGCGCGGGGAATATTCTCTCCTCATATCGGGCCAGCGTGGTCCCGAACGGCACGCTCACGGCCAAGGCCGGCGAACAGGGTGGGGGGTGGAATTGGTTCGAGAACTTATTCAAGTAGTGTCTTCGGCGACGGAGGCTTCGACGTGAGCGCACCCATGGGGAGGCGGAGGTCTCTTGCGAGCACACTCGCCGCGGTTTTCCTCGCAGTGCTGTGGTTTCACGGTGGCCAAGTCTTGGTTCTGGCCTCAGAGCCTACGTTCGACATCCAGGCGATCCGCGTGGACATTACCATCAAAGCCAGGCGATTCCACCCCTCCCCGGTCTCGGTTCCGGTGGGGAGGCCAATCGTGCTGGTGTTTCACAACGAGGACGTCGAACTGCATGCCTTTGTGCCGCAACAGTTCTTAGAACATGTCCCTGTCCATATCGATGGTAATGGAGCCCCTCAGTTTGGGGAGAAGGGATTCGAGCGAGTGCTGATTCCATCGGGAGGCAGAGAGGAGATTCACTTCGTGCCGACCGCGGTCGGCACATTCGAGTACCGCTGTGATTTGCCGGGACATCAAATGACCGGGACGATCGTCGTCGAGGAACAAGCGGCAGATCACCGCCCAGCGTTGGGGCGCAGTAACCGCGCGCAAGAAACACCGTAACGAACAAGGGAGCACTCACGATGCCGGATGCCAGACCGATCCAGAGTGGCCACGTCTCCGAGTTTGAAGAACTCCGCCGCCTGAGTCCAAAAGTCACCGGCGGGTTGCTGCGCATGCGGCAGGAGGCCTATCGCGATGCGGCGGTCGCTGGAAAATACAAGCTCTTGACAGCGATGGTCATCTCGATCTCGATTCGATGCGAACCCTGTATTCGCGCCTACCTCCGGATGGCGGTCGACAAGGGCATTTCGCAGGAAGAATTGATCGAATTTCTCGAAGTGGCCATGACGATGCAAGGCTGTCCAGGGGAAGAATGGGCGCTGAAGGCCTATGCGGCGCACAAGAAATGTACCAGCGGGGATATGCCGGCCACCGAAACGACCGGCTGCACTCACTGAGAGCTCCAAGCAGAAGTCGGCCAGTCGTTCGCTATAGGAGGACGATCAATGTCTCAGAGCACCAATTACAATCTGATGACCATCGGCGGAGGGTCGGCGGCCTTTGCCGCGGCGATCAAAGCTGCCGAGCTAGGAGCCAGAGTCGCGATTGTCGAAAAAGGTACCATTGGTGGCACCTGCGTGAACATCGGTTGCGTGCCATCCAAAACACTCATCAAAGCGGCAGAGCTCTGCTATCACTCGGCCTACCCACAGTTTGAAGGATTGACCGCCTGCCCGCCTCCATCAGACTGGCAAAGAGTCGTTCAGCAAAAGGACGAGCTGGTCGCTGCGCTCCGCCAGGGGAAGTATGTTGACGTGGCCGCGGTGTATCCCAACATCACGATCCTCACGGGAGAGGCCCGCCTGTTAGGCGGGCGCCAGGTGCGCGTGAACGGGACGACCTATGAACCGGGCAAGCTCATGGTGGCAACCGGCTCTTCGCCTTGGGCGCCGCCGATACCGGGACTTCAAGAAGCCGGCTTTCTCACTAGTGAGCAGGCGCTCAGCCTCGAGGCGCTCCCCTCCTCGCTGATCATCATCGGCGGGGGTAGCATCGGCTTGGAGTTCGCGCAGCTCTTTGCCCGATTCGGCGTCCAAGGGATGGTGCTGGAATCCGGGCCGCACGTGGCAAGAACGGAGGAAC
This sequence comes from Nitrospira defluvii, assembly GCA_016199015.1. GTDB lineage: Bacteria > Nitrospirota > Nitrospiria > Nitrospirales > Nitrospiraceae > Nitrospira_A > Nitrospira_A defluvii_B. Next base: position 577 of record JACQHN010000373.1, on the reverse strand, counting down.
CGGAGATCGGGCAAGCGCTTGTGCGCTACCTCGAGGACGAAAAAGTCCGGATCTGCACCAACGTAAGAATCACTCGCGTCGAGCGCCAAGATGGAGAATACCTCGTGCACACCGAGTCCAGCGGAAAGCCGGAGATCTGCCGGGCAGAGCGCTTGTTGGTCGCCACCGGACGCCGTCCCAACACCAGCGGGTTCGGGTTGGAAGAGGCCGGGGTGAAGTTGGGCTCAAAGGGCGAAATCATCGTCAACGAGCATCTCCAAACAACCAATCCCGACATCTATGCGGCCGGCGACTGCATCGGTGATCCCATGTACGTCTATGTCGCGGCGTATGCTGGTGGACTGGCAACCGAAAACGCGCTCAGCGGTGTGGGGAGGGTGTATAACCTCAGTGCGCTTGCGCATGTGACGTTTACCGATCCGCAAATTGCCAGCGTGGGACTCACCGAACGGCAGGCGAAGGCGCAAGGCCTTCGAGTCCAGACCGCCGTGTTGCCGTTGCAGCATGTGCCCCGTGCCTTGGCGGCCCGGAACACCAAGGGCCTCATCAAGTTGGTGGCCGAGGAAGAAACCGGCCG
>JACQHN010000366.1 GCA_016199015.1 Nitrospira defluvii | reverse complement strand
TGCTGGAGGCGATCGTCAAACGCATTCCGCCGCCGTCCGGTGATCCGACTCGTCCGCTCAAGGCGTTGATTTTCGATTCCTGGTTCGACAATTACCAAGGGGTGATCGTGCTGACCCGCATCGTCGACGGGTCCGTGCGCCCCGGGATGAAAATCAAGGTGATGTCGAATGACCGGCTGTTCGAAGTCACGGAAGTCGGACAATTCACCCCGAAGCGGACCAAGGGCACACAGCTGATGACGGGAGAGGTCGGGTACCTCTGCGCCAATATGAAGGAAGTCGCCGACGTGAAAATCGGAGACACCTTGACCGATGCCCTGCGACCCACGGAGCAGGCGTTCCCCGGCTATAAAGAAGTCAAGCCGCTGGTCTTTTGCGGTCTCTATTCAACGGACACGGCGCGGTATGAAGATCTCCGAGATGCGCTGCTGAAGTTGCGGCTGAACGACTCATCCTTCAGTTATGAGCCGGAAACCTCGCTGGCCCTTGGATTTGGCTTCCGTTGCGGCTTCCTCGGTCTGCTGCATATGGAAATCATTCAAGAGCGGTTGGAACGGGAATACGAGCTGACACTCATTACGACGGCCCCGACCGTCATCTACCGCATCCTCACCACGAAGGGTGAGGTGCTGGAGGTGAACAACCCGGCAGACCTCCCGGAGCCGAGTTCGATCGCCGCGTTCGAAGAACCGTTCATTTTGGCCACGCTCATCTCACCGGAGCGGTATGTCGGCACCCTCTTACAGTTGTGCCAGGAGCGGCGCGGCATTCAGCGCAGCATTCATTATCTGGATCCCACGCGCGTCATGATCAGCTATGAGCTGCCGCTCAACGAAGTCATCCTGGATTTTTACGACAAGCTGAAATCAAAGACGCAGGGATACGCGTCGCTGGATTACGAACTGCTCGGCTATCGGGAATCCGACTTGGTGCGTCTCGACATTCTGCTCAACGCTGAGCCGGTCGATGCGTTGTCGTTCATCACGCATAAGGATCGTGCCTATCAGCGGGGCCGACAGGTGGCCGAAAAGATGAAAGAGCTGATCCCCAAGCAGATGTTCGAAATCGCCATTCAGGCGGCCATCGGTAACAAAATCGTGGCACGCGAGACCATCGGCGCCATCAAGAAAAATGTCACGGCCAAATGTTATGGCGGAGACATCTCCCGCAAGCGCAAGTTGTGGGATAAACAGAAGGAAGGCAAAAAACGCATGAAAGCGGTCGGAAAAGTGGAAGTGCCGCAAGAGGCGTTTTTGGCGATCCTCAAGGTGAGCGACGAATGAGTGTCGAACCCAACTCACCTCGTCCCGACGAGGCCTCTGCGACGACCGGACCAGTGGTGACACCCGCGCCATCCGAGCCGGCTGCCGGCCAACCACAGTCTGGAGCTGCTGCACGCACCGCCCAACCGGCCCACAAATCGATCGTACGGGAGTATGCAGAGGCGATCATTATCGCCATGTTGCTGGCCTTTGCCATCCGCGTCTTTGTCGTGCAGGCCTTCAAAATTCCTTCCGGATCGATGATTCCCACGCTGCTGGTGGGGGATCATATTTTGGTGAGCAAGCTGTCCTACGGACTGCAATGGCCGACCGACTGTCAGATCAAGCCGGGCTTTCCGCCGATCACCTGTTACTCCTCCCGAACGCTCATTCCATTCGGGGCGATCCAGCGCGGCGATATCATCGTCTTTCGGTTTCCCGAAGATGAAGACAAGGATTTCATCAAGCGGGTCATTGGCTTGCCCGGTGATACCATTCAGATTCGGAACAAGATCGTGCATGTGAACGGAACGCCGTTTGAAGACCACGCCTTCACGCAACACACCGATCCTCCCGTTCATGACGGGCACATCAGTCCGCGGGACAATTTCGGTCCGGTCACCGTGCCGGACGATGCCTATTTCGTCATGGGAGATAATCGGGATCACAGTCTCGATAGTCGCTTCTGGGGCTATGTCCGCACTGAAAAAGTTCGCGGCAAAGCCTTTCGCATTTATTGGTCGTGGAGCGGTCAAGGATCATGGACCGAATGGGTACGATGGGAAAGGTTAGGAAAAGCCATCCAGTAGCGCGATCCGGAAACTCCGGACCGTCGAACGCGCAGCCAGGCGACGGGGCGCCGGATGAAGCGGCCACCCTCGGCGCCTACATCCAGCGCTTCTCCAGAGCCAGCGTGCTGGTCATCGGAGATCTCATCCTCGATCACTATGTGTGGGGACGTGTGAGCCGGATTTCTCCGGAAGCGCCGGTCCCGGTCGTCCACGTCGAGTCGGAATCGCTCAAGCTGGGAGGGGCGGCGAATGTGTTCAACAACATCCTCGCCCTCGGCGGACAGGCGGATATCTGCGGCGTGATCGGAGCCGACGAAAGCGGACGGCTGCTGCTGAAAGAACTGGGTGGGCGGCGGCAGGGTCGCGGTGGCGTCGTCATTGATCACAATCGTCCGACGACGAGAAAATCACGCGTAGTCGCGCACAATCAACAAATCGTTCGCTACGATGTGGAGCGTCGGACGGAACTGACCGCACTACTGCAGCGCCGCATCCTCCGCTATGTCGAGTCTCGGTTGAAGGAACTGTCTTGCCTCGTGGTGTCGGATTATGCGAAGGGTGTGGTCACGGCCTCGCTCATGACCGAGTTGACTCGATTGGCAGGACAGCGCAAGATTCCCATCGTGGTGGACCCGAAGGTCGAACATTTCAGCTATTACCGAGGCGTGACGGTCGTCACTCCGAACCATCTGGAAGCCACCCAAGCCGCCGGGGTGCATGGTGAAGACGATCAGGCGATCAACAAGGCCGGGACGATCCTCCGCCAGCGGTTGGGATGTCAGACGGTACTGGTGACCAGAGGCGAACGAGGCATGAGTGTCTACCAAGGGCATGGCGACCACTGGCATATCCCCACGCGCGCGCGACAGGTCTATGACGTCACAGGGGCAGGTGATACCGTCGTCGGCACGTTGGCACTCGCACTCTCAACCGGCGCCACGATGCGGGAAGCCGCAGTGCTCGCCAATCAAGCCGCGGGTGTGGTGGTCGGGATGATCGGGACCGCCACCGTCACGGCGGCACAACTGACTGATTCCCTAGGACAGGGCTGACGTGACTCGGTCGGTCACGGTCGTGATTCCGGCTCGGTACGGATCCTCTCGGTTTCCTGGGAAACCATTGGTTGAGCTGCTGGGCAAGCCGATGATCCAGCACGTCTACGAGCAGGCCAAGGCCTGTCGCGTCGTGAACGACGTCTTGGTCGCCACCGATGACGAACGCATCAAGGCGGCAGTCGAGCGATTCGGCGGACGAGTCGTCATGATGACGGAGTCCTATCGTACCGGAACCGACCGCGTGGCCGGGGTCGCGAACACCCAGGCCGGCGACTGCTTCGTCGACCTGCAGGGAGACGAGATTTTGCTCCACCCGGATCTCATTACGGATTTGGTGGAGCCGTTCCTGGCAAGCGATGCGGCAATGGGTACGTTGAAGCGACGGATCGAGTCGGACCAGGATCTGCACAATCCAGGCGTCGTCAAGGTGACGACCGATCGTGACGGCTACGCACTCTACTTTTCGCGCGCGCCGATTCCTCTGGTTCGGGACGACTCGCGGCGAGCCGTTGTGCCGGGACTTCATTTTATTCACCTGGGCCTCTACATCTATACGCGCGAAACATTGATGCGGCTTGCCGCATTGCCCACAGGAGTCCTCGAAGAGGCGGAAAAACTCGAGCAACTGCGCGCATTGGAGCAAGGCATTCGTATCCGCGTATGGGAAACCACCCATGCTTCATTGCGCATCGATAGCCCGGAAGACGTGCCTGGCGCATTGGCACAGCTTCGCAACCGTGAGACCGGACGCTGCATCACTCAACCATCATGACGCGAGCCTGGATTATTCATGAATGCCGT
>JACQHN010000361.1 GCA_016199015.1 Nitrospira defluvii | reverse complement strand
CCGGCCATCGGGCTCCTTGAAATTCGAGACATCGTTCACTTCGGAATTCAGAACCGAATGGTCGAGCTCGATGTCATGCGACCGGATTCTTAAAATACCCGGCAGCCCTACATCGCGAGCCTCTACCGTGATCTCCGAGTTCGTCAACTTCACGGTATTCGTGGACAAGTCGGGAAATTCCGGTTCCCAGATGGCGCCAAAGGAAAAATAATTATCCTTGACGATTTTCGTGATACCGGATTGAGCCCGGCCACGGCCTGTGTTCAGGATGGAGGAATTCTCGGCCGTCAGTGAATTCTCGACACGGAACCAGATCTCTCCCGCGGCAGGCCCGCCGGTGCAGGTCGGACAGGATCCGGGTTCCGACACTTCCGCATCCGCCTTGATCGTACTGTCTTTCAAGACGACGTCCTGGGCCATAATATCGATGCGACTGAACCCTTGATTTCGCGCCGGCTGACCGCTCGGAGTCACTGGCTCCACTTCTATGTCGAAGTCTTGAGTGGCGACCGAGACGGTGCTATCCGTGAAGGAGACCTGCCCCTCCGACCTCATCATTACTTGCCCACCCGGTGCGTTGCCGATGGCTTCCGAACGGATGTCCGTCCCCTGCAGGTCGATCTGTCTCGCCAAGTGATAGGTGAGGGGGTCGCTCGGTTCATTCGTTGGTGTGCCGATGAACACGTACTTTCGCGTGACGGTAGGCGTGACACCCTGAATGCCTTGAATGGTGATGTCTCCGGCCTGCCCGCCGAAGCAGCCGTCTCCGCAGTCACTGCTGCTGGAAATGAGGACGCGCCCCTCAGGCCCGGCTTCTGTCTTCAGCGTGTCAACGTTCAGCGTGATCGCTCCGGCATCTGCCCCGCCTGTGGTATCGGCCCTCATGACGGTGCCGTTCGCCAACTCGATCTGTTGAGCACCAATTTCTATGTTTCCGGGGGATACCTTAGGGTTTGCGGCACTGCTCACGCCCGTCACGATATGGGTATTGCTCAGCAAGACAGCATCAGCAGGTCCCCCTGCCTTTCCCGCAATGGAAATAGAACCGGCTCCGCCCTGACCCGTACTGTGGCTCGCAATGGTCACTGGTGTGGCGCCGCTGAGCGGAGTGCCATCGACTCCGACATTGCTGCGCAAGGTGCCCACCTCAAACGTGATATTCCCTGCTGTTCCGTCGATGGCGGAGGTGATGACATTCGAGCCGTGCGACAGGGTCACATTATCCGCCTGGACAGAGATACCTCCTGCTGCTGAGGCAGGGGGTGGTGAGTTTTGGACGGTGGCCGTCGCGCTCGCCTCAAGCCGGGCATCGTCCATGGTGAATTGGCCCGCGCGGATCACAATGCGCCCTGCGTGGTGGGCGCTCGTAGTAATGACTGCCTCTTGAGCGAGCGAAATATTTCCCAGGGACGTGAAGCCGTTCAACGTTGGGTCGGTGACCGCCGCCGCTGCACCGGTCGGCAACACTTCGCCGGCCGAACCGACACTGGCAAGGTTGATCTGTCCACCGGGGGCCGAGAGCCGAGCAGACTGGGAAGGTCCATTCTCCAGCCAGCCGGCGCGGAGCTCGATATTCCCGCCGACGAGTGAAATGGCTTGTCCTTCCGCGACAGCGAGCTGACTGCTCTGAACCGTGATCGCTCCCGGATTCGACCCGAGGAACCCGAACGCCGCCACCGGTGCGCTGGAGATGGCCGCATCCTGCGGGCCGGGCAGGGCGTTGAACCGCGCGCCATCCGTTAAACGCAAATAGTCAGCCGTCGTGAAACTCACCGACCCTCCGACATTCAAGGAGGCGGTCGGGCCGAACAGGATCCCGGCCGGATTCATGAGGAACAGATTCGCGCTGCCGAAGCCGGTGGTTTGGATGGTCCCGAAGATGTTGGATGGATTGCCGCCGGTCACGCGGCCCAGAATGTTGGAAGTCGCGAGTCCGGAGTTGTTGAGAAAATTGGCGACGTGATTCGTGGGGACGCCGAACTCCCCGAAACTGTGAAAGAGATTGGGTCCGTTTCCAGGCCTCGTGCCTCCGGTAACATCGAACACGTTTCCGCTTTTCGTGACGGTCGTATTCAGCCCCGACGAGGTGATAGGTGAGGTCGCTTGGGCGTGGCCCATATCAGGCACAAATGGTTGGATCAGCCAGCAGACGAGCAGCGCAGCCGAGAAATGTGGGCGGCCGCCGTCAGCAAGGCCGGCCAGAAAGCTGCTATTCACAATACTCTCTTTCTATCGCTTTTAGGACTCACAGCCGGTTGCCCGGTCGGATACACCTCGTTGAGATGCTGAACCCAGCTGATGAGACAATTGTCCTGCCAGCACCTGGCTCTGCTCTGCAGGCTCCAGGGAGTAGCCAGCGACCGGCTGGGCCGCTTGGGCAGGGACTTCGAGATCCATGAAAGCCAAGGGACTTAGCAGCCAACCGCCTGGTTCGAGGGGAAGCGCATCCCCGCCCCGCGATCACCAGGGCTGACTCCCTATGAAACTATGGTTGCCCCTAAGGGCAAAAGCGAATCGATCTCTGTTAGATAGAGCACTCCTCTGGTGAGCACCATCCGCAGAATGAATGCCATTTGACGAGGGCGGTGGGCCTTGGAGGAGATGGAGAATGGCTTGCGAAAACACTGCGAAACCTGGGTAGCCATCCATGGCTCACTCCTTCCGGCCTTCTCCAAGCCATGCCGGGGTGCCCGGGAAATGGCTGTGGTGGCTGCTTAGATAGGCCCATTGCAATACTTTTGCAAGCCCTGCTTTCCCAGCCGGCTGAGGCGCCTGCCTTGGATCTTGATTCGACTGTGAGACTGTGACAATCTTCACCGTTCGCTTGTCTGATTTCCTTCCGCACGATTCCTGACCCAGCCTTCCTCTTCGATTCACACGAACCGTCTCGATCGCGACCGGCATCAGTGAGCGCCGAACCGGCCCTGTGCGGCTGCTTCTGGATGCCGAGGCTTTCTGTGAGAACCGCCCACGAGGAGGGGTGTCGTCAACGAATCATCTCTAAAAAACGGGACGCCCACTGCCCCGCTTAGGCTAACGTATTCTCTTTTTCGACGACGTTGTCGATCGCAGCCGATTGTGGTCCGCGTGTGCGCGCATCTCTTTCATCGGCCTGCGGGATACTCATCGTTTGGTCTCGCCATATTCTGGAGAGTATGGCGAATAACATGAGCACCCCAAGGAGCGCGACTGTGACAACGGAGATGTCCCAGATCATCGCCTTCCCCTTCTTTCATCGTGGTGCCCTTGGTTGATTCGAACAGCTGGTTCGCCTCGTCAATGCGCAAAGGTTGTGCCCTGTGCATCGAGAGGAGCATTGAGGCAAGTGTGAAGGAAAGATTTGTAGAGATGTTAAGGATATCCGGCCGTGCCATCGTTCCGTTCATCCAGATACGAATAGATACGAACGTACGTACTGTGGCATAGGTGTATCGAATCGGATTCCATGCGTATCCGATCTGATACGAGTGTCTGTTGCCACTCGACCTGGATCGGGTGAAGCTAATCTGATGTGCATATCGAATGCAGGGACGTTGTTCGCAGTGACTGTCGGAGATTGTGGTGTGGGG
>JACQHN010000360.1 GCA_016199015.1 Nitrospira defluvii | reverse complement strand
TGCCGCCGGAGCGAATGATGTGGACCCGCTGGCCGCAACACCATTGAGGAGCCGTTGGAGTATCCAATGTGTATCAGGTCCTATCTTTTTGGATACGACGGCGGGAGGCAGGCGAAAACAGCAGGTTGGGGGAATCGGCGATTCGTTGGGAAAAGCGGTATGAGAAGCTTGCAGGAACGCGACTGTGATGAGGCACGAAGGTTGCTCAGCCATGGAATGGAATATCCAAACTGTACGCATCGCGAGAGTGACTAGAGTATCGCCGTGAGAACAACATTGCTGGGCATGTTCAACACCATGCCAGGTGAGGGGCTGAAACTATGCCGCACACACAAGAGAATAGGCTGATCGGAATCGAGACGCCGCTTGGGAAGGACATCCTGCTCCTCCGAGGATTTTCAGGGCAGGAGGGGATTTCGCGTCTCTCGAATTTCGATCTGGATCTGCTCTCGCACGATCCCGATATCAAGTTCGAGGAGATCATCGGCAAGCGCGTCACGCTTCGGGTCACCCTCGGCTCGGACAAGAAGCGATACTTCAACGGCTTCATCAGCCGCTTCATGCAGACCGGGAGCGACCGGGGGCTGGCAAACTATCGAGCGACGATGGTTCCTTGGCTCTGGTTCCTCACGCGGACCTCGGACTGTCGAATCTTTCAGAAGAAAACCATTCCGGATATCATCGAGCAAATTTTTAAAGACCTGGGATTCACGGATTATAAGCTGCAGTTACAAGGCAGTTTCCAGCCGCGCGACTACTGCGTTCAGTATCGGGAAACGGATTTCAATTTCGTGTCGCGTCTGATGGAACAGTACGGCCTGTTGTATTTCTTTGAGCACGAAAAGGGCAAACACACACTAGTCATTGCCAACGACCCGTCAGCGCATCAGCCCTGCCCGGAGCAGAAGGAAGCCAAATGGGAAGCGCAGGGTAGCGGTGCACTGGCGGAAGATGTCATCACGAGTTTCCAATGGGAGCAGATCTTGCGGCCGGGCAAATATGCGGTCACGGATTATAATTTTGAGACCCCGAGCACGAGCCTCGATGCAGAAATGAAAACGACGATTGAAGTGGGGGGGAACGGCAAATTCGAGATCTATGACTACCCCGGAGAATATACGAAGAAAAATGAAGGGGATACGATCGCCAAGCTCCGGATGGAGGAGGAGGAGACGCAGTACTTCGTGGTCAGCGGCACCAGTTCCTGCCGGGCGTTCACGTCCGGCTATCGCTTTGACTTAAAAGACTATGTGCGCAAAGACATGAACCGGAGCTATTTGTTAACCAGCCTGCACCATGCCGCCACGGTCGGCGGGACCTATACGACAACGACTGTGGGCAAGGATGAATCGACCTACACCAATTCTTTTACCTGCGTTCCCCACAAGGTCCCGTTCCGACCGCCACAGGCCACACCCAAGCCGATTATCCAAGGAGTCCAAACGGCGGTCGTGGTGGGCAAGGCCGGCGAAGAGATCTGGACTGACAATTACGGGCGGGTGAAGGTTCAGTTCCACTGGGATCGGGAGGGGAAATATGACGAGAACAGCTCCTGCTGGACTCGCGTTTCCCAGAACTGGGCAGGCAAGCAATGGGGGGCCATGTTCCTTCCGCGTATTGGCCAGGAAGTCATTGTGGAGTTTCTGGAAGGGGATCCCGACCGGCCGATCATCACGGGGCGTGTCTACAATGCCGAGCAGATGCCGCCCTATCCGCTGCCGGGCGAACAAACGAAGAGCACGATCAAGTCGAACAGCTCCAAGGGTGGCGGCGGCTCGAACGAGCTGCGCTTCGAGGATAAGAAGGGCGGTGAGGAGATTTATCTACATGGTCAAAAAGACTGGAACATCGTTATCGAAAACGACAAGAGCCAGTCGGTCGGCCATGATGAATCGCTCAATGTGGGCAACAACCGGACGAAGACGGTCGGCGTAGATCAGAGCGAAACCATCGGCTCCAATAAGACCATCAAAGTGGGATCCAACCACACGGAAGCGATCGGTGCGAACAAGTCAATGACCGTGGGTGGCAACCACACTGAGACGATCAGCGGCGCAGAAGCCATTACGGTCGGCATGGCCTCAGCCCATACCATCGCGCTCGCGCGGGCGTTGACGATCGGGGGCGCGTATCAGGTCACGGTCGGCGCGGCCATGAATGAATCGATTGGTGCCGCGAAGGCGGAAGAAATCGGTGCTGTGAAATCGGTCAATGTCGGCGGGAACAGCAGCGAGAAGGTAGGTGCCAATAAGTCGGTAGATGCGGCGAGCAATATCTCCGAGAAGGCCGGCAAAGACATCGCGATGAACGCAGGAAAGAACGTGTCAACGAGTGCCGCTGACAATATATCTGAGTCTGCTGGGAAAGATGTAAGCATTACTGCAGGAAAGAAAATGACCCTCGACGCCGGAGATGATCTAGGAATCTCTGGAGGAAAGAAAGGAGTCATCGCCCTAAAGGATGAACTGATTATCAAGTGTGGAAGTGCTTCGATTAGCCTAAAGAGTAACGGCGACATTAGCATTACCGGTGCCAAAATCTCGATCAAAGGCTCGGGCGATGTTGTTGTGAAAGGTAGCAAAGTGGTTGTGAACTAGGTCTTGTGTGTCAAGAATGAAAGCCTTTTCACTTCGAGTAGGAGGAAGTTGATGCGCAACCCAAATAGTAAATCTCAGCCACCTGGCCCGACTTCCCTACTTTCTGAGAATTCAGGAATTCATGTTGGACAAATCGTCAGCTTTTCAAGAGAGGACGGTGTATTCGTAGATTTTCCAGGGAACACAGGAGGACCTAGGCGGGCTAGAGTGGCTGGTTCGCTATCCAGAGGGGCTCTTCAAGAAGCATATGAGTCGCATTCCAATGTTCTAATGGTATTTGAGGGAGGTGAGCCAGAATTGCCTATCGTTTTGGACACTGTGACCGATCTAGATGCCAAGGGTCACGAAACTGTGCTTGATGAGATAATTTCACAATGCAACGATAGGGCTGAAAAATATACGAAGCAAAGCTCATCAAGCGAAATCGGCATGAAAGGAAGATTATGTAGTGTCGTCGGGATTACTAAAGACGGCGTTCTAGTCAACAATGAGGATGGGACTGGGGAACCACAGCGAGTTCAGACGGCCATCAACCTCCGTACCGTCCATGAAAAGGTTCTTGTTCTTGATATGGCTGCAGGCCAATCAGTGATCATTGGTCAGATAATTGGTGATTCTGAGCTGAAATTGGCGGAGGCTGATACAGTTCGAGAGATAAGGATTGATGCCGAATCCATTCACATGGAAGCACGAACAGAGCTTGTGCTTCAATGCGGAAAGAGCAGGGTACATCTTGATGCAAGAGGCAAGATTGTTGTGACGTCGGATCAGATTGTCTCCCGGGCTAAAGGTGCGAACAAGGTTCAGGGGGGGAGTGTGCAACTAAATTAAAGGGAGTCAATGCATGGGCGCCACCGTAACAGCGAATTCTCCTAACACACTGGTTCATAAGAAAAGCGGGGGGCAGTCGGTCGCCTTCCCTGATGTTTGCAAGACTCCATCCCCTGCTGGTCCGGTCCCAATACCCTACCCCAACATTGCAATGGCCTCGTCTGCCTCAGATACGGCAACCACCGTCAAGGCCGATGGGGAAAAGATCATGATCAAAACTTCTGTCTTCAGTATGAGCAGTGGTGATGAGGCAGGATCAGTAGGAGGAGTGGTGTCGAATTGCATTAAAGGCAAGGCACAGTTCATTACATATTCTTTTGATGTGAAAGCGGAAGGGCAGAATGTGCCAAGAAACACGGACATGATGAAGCACAATGGGGGTAGTTCCTATAATGCAGTAGGCTAATGCAGCGACCAATGCAAGATCTAACTCATGAGAAAAATAGGATAAGGCAGGTTGAGGGTGAACTCCTGCCGGAGTTGCTCAAACTTTCTAGTCTCCCGCTCTATGCTAAGCATGTTCCAAAGGAGCATCCACCCGCCAGACTTGGGGAAATTGAGTCTTATGAGAGGTGGTTGGGAGTGAGACTTCCGGGCTCCTACCGTGCCTTTCTCGAGCTCCACGATGGGTATGACGAATTAGCCTTTCCAGGGCACATGATTTCGATCAAAGGCGCTATGCCCAACGGCTACTGGTACCCGTATATACAAAAGTGGAAGAAGTCCTCGGCGATGTTTGGTGACGGTAGAGTTATTGATGGAATCGTTATCGCCAATCTTAGTCAACCAAATAACTGGGTATATTTAGATCCTCGAAGACCTAGTAAGGACAATGAGTTCACAGTAGTTCTTTGGACCCCGACTGAGACCGTCGAGTTTCAGGATGTAATCGAGTTTCTCGAGGATTGCCTCAATCAGTGTCGACTGATTTTGGCGGCAGAAATCAAAGCACTGACCTAGAGTTATTGGCATGCGATTACTTTCTCGACTCGTGTGAAAAAATGGCCCTATTTGCTCAGGCGTTTCTCGCTGGACAAACTTTTGTTATTGAGTGCGGGACAGAAATGACTTGCTGTCAACGAGAACAGGCTCAGCAAAAAGTTAATGCGTACAGGCAGGAAATTTCGGGAGCTGATGAACCCGCTGGTCCTCTGCAGGTTGCACCAGCTGGTGCAAGTGAAGAAATTCGTCTATCAAGCTTGCAGAGAACAGCTTGGAATCGGTTGGAGCGTGATATGGACAATGCAAAAAATAAGGAAGAAAGAACGCAAGTTGCTAAGCAGCATGGGGCATCAGATTGCTTGGCAGAGCAATTAGCGGAAGATTGGAAAAAGGGAGGACCTAACACTGCAACCACACACGGTGTCCAAATGGACCATCCAGTTGATATAAAGTTCGGAGGAGCCGTTGATCCGGCTGGTTTTGTGCCGCTAGACAGCGAAGTGAATAATTTCTTTGGCCAAATGGTCGGGCATGGTGGTCGGAGACTAGACAAAGGTGGCATTACCGAGGTGACCAATGTGATTCTCCTATGCACGCCACCTTGCAAGCCCCCTAAGAAGAAGGATCGCGATAAGGACTATAGTGCAGGGGCATCCGAGGCACCACCCACATCACCGGCGGATCGGGTTGTACAGTCGATGCGGTGAATTACAGAACTTCCAGCAAGTCGGATCAAGGCCCTGTGCTCTCAAAAAAAAGAGTGGATCATATTGAATGCCTCACATTGCAAATCAAACTCCCTACATAGTGGAAGCTGTTCCGCTAGTGGACAAAGATGGCCAGAATGTATTTGCCGTCATCACTAAAGGAACCTATGAGTTGCGGCTGCATGATGGTGCATTGAGGTTGAAAGACCAGCAGGACAAGCTAGTCTTTTCCGATCAGCCACGAGAGGACGGCAATTATGACGAGCTTCTTCTGTCATCGGATATTGTGGATTACAAACCTGGTACCGATGTCATACTTGTCGAGCCTACAAATTTCGCGAAGCAGGTCGGAATATTCGGTTGGAAGGTATCGCTTGAAGTTGGCCCTGTCAAGAAATCAGACAGGGTCAGAAAAAAGTGGAGCTTCGGCCCTCATAGTCGAGGTAGGAAGCCTCGCTTGACATTTGCTGGAACTTACGATGAGAAATGGCGCAATGAACGTATGCCGCTAGTTCCTGCAGACTTTGACTATCGCTACAACCAAGCTGCGCCTCTGGATCAGATTGTTCCGGGCTATCTCAAAGGTGATGAACAGGTAAAGGTTGCAGGTCTCTATGAGGGGAAGAACGTCGTGTTCGAACTCCCGGGCTATTCTATTGTCGTGACTGGGAACCTGATGAAGGAGTACTTCTTCGGTGCTGCTGTATTGGACACTCTTGTCATTTGGTCTGACATGCCGAAGATTAATTTGGTCTGGCGGTATCTCATTCGCTGTCGCCAGAAGGCTGAGGAGTTACGGAGGCTGTCCGTATCACTTTCTACGAACTTCTTGAGCCTTCAGCGAGTGATTCAAACATGAAGCCGTGTCTTGTCATAACCGGAGTCGGTCTTGTTACACCGGTGGGGCATAGAGCACACGTCTCGCTCTGCTCAATACGAGCAGGGATCAGCCGGCTTGAGAAGCAGCCTCTTCCCGATCGAACAAGGCAGTGGATCACAGGTGCCTCAGTGATAATGGGGATTCCATTCGTTGGACCATACCGACTCAAGTTTCTTGCAGAGCGCGCATTGGCAGAGGCTTGGGACCAGGCACGCAAGCTTGGAGATGCGAGCGATTTGGGCCCCACGGGACTCATTATCGGAGTTCCTGAGTCCGTAAGGCCCGGTTATTGTTTCCCTGAGAGAGAATATGATCTTCAGAAATGGTTATCGCTACTTGGTATTAAACAGGTAGGACCGATTGAGATAATAAGTGCTGGTCACTGTAATGGCCAAGTTGGATTAGCCAGGGCCGCCGAGTACATTGCTGCCGGAGCAGTTAACAGTTGCCTAATAGGCGCTGCGGACACGCAACTACAGCTAAAAGTGCTGCGGTGGCATGAGAACCATCTTCGGTTGAAATGCGCATATCTGAATGATGGGTTGATACCAGGAGAAGCAGCAGGTTTTCTCGTTGTGGAAGAAGAGGGTAGGGCAAGGCGACGAGGAGCAAGAATTCTGGCCAGAGTGTTGGCAAGCAGCTTTGAGCGGGAAGAAGCAATAGTCCTATCAGACCGCCCGAATACTTCTGCAGCGCTGACGAGTACGGTGCGCAAGACCTTGTTGGATGCTAAGATTCGGTTGGACTCGCTTGATTCGGTATGGTGCGATCTGAATGGAGAAAGCTACAGGGCTCGTGAATGGGCGTATTCCGAGGTTAGACTGGGACTTCCAAGCTCAATAAAGCTTTTTCATCCAGCTGACTGCTACGGAGATCTCGGAGCCGCAAGTGATCTAGCACTGTTAGGCTTGGCTACGTTATCCCATGCCTTGGGGTGGTTCGAGAAATCTCCTTCTCTGGTTTTCGCGGGGAGCGAGGCAGGCATTCGTGGTGCGACAATTCTTTGCCCACTTAATCCTCCTGAATCCGACTCGTTATCTCTTCGGCTCACAGAGGGACTGCCACAAACTTATCATTACTTGCCTGACATACCTGAGCTTGCGACTGACAATGTGAATTTTGAGCTCGAAGAGGATCCTCTAAGTAAATACTTCGATTGGCAACTTAGACAAGAACACCTCGATGAGATAACCTCCCTCTACTACCAAAGGAACGCAGTACTGAGGGACCCTCAGATCGAGTGGCATCGACTCCATATGCACGAACAAAGATTACTAAACCATTTTGATTCAATTCTGGCAGAGGGCGACAAAGCCATTTGGGCTGTTGCCTCTGGGCTGAAGTCCACAGAGGAAGGGCAATGGTTTGCCGGGGCATTCGTACTTGGGGGGCTGGGTTCAACCGCCGCAATGGATAGATTGGAATCAGTCTTTTCTACGATGGATTCGGTGCTGGAGACGGGACTTTATGAGGGACTGAAGCATCATTCTAATCAGGCTCTAGTCATACGAACGATGGGCTGGTTGACAGGAGCCGATCCAAGGAAGCAGCGAGTAGCCGCCAGACTGGCTGGGTACCAGAGGCACCGTTGTGAAAACGAAATGGAACATCTTCTTGCGAGTGAGGATGTAGATCTACTGGGCGTCACCTGCGAGTCTGTGCGGAAGCTATATGTAAAGAACCTGTTGCCAAGGCTTGAGTCATTATTGTCAACCACAGCTGACAAGGTCTCACAACGAGAGCTTTTTCTGGCTTGTCTAATGATGGGTTCTAATCGTGCAAGAGACTTGCTTCGACGCAGAGCCCGATCCGGAGCTTCGGATGATATAGACCTTTCTATCTTCCTGGCGATGTGTGGGAACCAATCAGATATTGGGTTACTTATTGAACAGGTGCAGCTCAGGAGCAGCTCAGCAAGCGTGCTGACTGCTCTAGGGATTATGGGGCATGTTGATGGAATTCAAGTCCTGCTTAGAGCGCTACAGTCAGCGGAACATCGAACTTATCTCACTGCTCGAAGGGCTTTCCTGCTAATAACTGGCCCGATTTTGCCGCAATCCTTCGTTGATACGGGTGATGGCGTGGATGCCGTGACGCCAGGTCTTGGGGATTACTGTGCTAAGTGGTGGCAAGAGAATAGGGCTAAGTTCGACCCGTCTTGTCGTTGGAGAAAAGGGAAGCCATTTAGTTTTGAAGCCGTGATAGAAGAGCTTGCTTCTACGAACTCTTACTTCGAAAATCGTGAACAAGCCTATTGGGAGCTAGTAATCCGGTCTGGAAATAATGTTACCTTTGAGGCTGACTGGTTTGTTGCCAAGCAGAAGAAGGCCTTATTACTTTGGCAGGCGTGGTGGGATTCGAATCAGTCAAAGTTCGCTCCTGGAAAGTGGTACTTCAATGGCCACCTGAGGTAGGTGCTGTATAAAACCCTCATGGTAGAGGTCCGATTCAACGTGATGCCTTAATTTTCAAGCCCGACACCCCGCTCTTCAACACCAGCGCCCCCGGCGTTCGCCAGCAGGCGCTGCTGAAATAGGGGATAGAGAAAGGGGGGAGACCCCATGGCCCTCGCCTCTCCGCGCTTCAAGCCAAGCAACACTCTGAACAAGGTCGCGACGAACCGTACCACGTTGCAACAAGGCGCGGTCGGCAGGGCGGTGCATCTCGTGCAGATGGCGCTGTTGGATCTCGGGTATACCATGCCCAACTCGACGAGCAATGCCAACTACAGCCCCGATGGCATCTACGGTGAGGAAACCAAGCGAGTCATCAAACAGTTCCAAAAAAATAGCGGGACCCTCGTCGATGACGGCGTGGTCGGGCAAAAGACCATTCTGGAGCTCGATCGACGCCTCAGTGGTTTCAAACACCGAGTGAAACTCCATTTCCGGTCGATTGCGCTGACGAACGTTCCGTTTCAACGGAGTCTGTCCAACGCTGAGGTCGTCTTCGGCCAGTATGGCATCAAGGTCGAGTTTGCCTCCGGTCAATCCATTGGGTTGTCCGCCGATCAGCAAGAGCTTTTCAAGAAGGTCGATCAAGAGTGCGACTGGGAACTGAAGGACGGGGAGTTCCATGAGTTGCAAGGGCTCGGCTCGCCGGCGCCGGCGAGTGACATTCTTGTGTTTCATGTCAACACCTTCGCCGACAATACGGTCTTGGGCTGTGGCGGCCACGCGAAGAACCGTCCTGCCTGCACGATCGCCGCGCGTGCTGGGGCCTGGGATACGGCGCACGAAGTCTGTCATGTCCTGCTCGGGTCGACCTTCGCCCCGGTGCATGTTGCTGACCATCGGAATCTGATGCACGCGACCGAGCCATTTCTATCGACCATTCCCGTGCTCACGGATCGGCAAGTGACGCGGCTACGAGCCAGCGTCTGCTGTGCATCGATGTGACTCGATCGCCTTCCTGTGGTCCGGCATCTATCCCGGCGCGAGCGGGGGCAGGAAGCGCGAAGGCACAAAGTTGATTGGAAATGCATCTCTGTACGGGATTGCTCTGATGTCGGCGATGGTGCAGCGACGGCAGATCCCGTTCCCGGGAATCCAGGATGTGCTTGTCGCAAGCGCCAGGCGTGAGGCCATGACCATCATAAAGGTGCCGGATGTGCGTCCCACTCCAAGATCACAAAAAGGCGGTCCCTGGTCGGGAAGGAGGGCCCTATGACTCTCACATACAAGATTCAGGAAGCCATGGAGCTTCAGCGGGAGACTGAAGCGCTGCGGGTCGATGTCCCACAGCAGGATATCGCCTTGTCGCGGCAGTGCGGGATCGATCCCATTGATGTGCAGGCATTCCGGGGAGTCTCAGGGAGGGGGTTGTTGCTCATCGTGCGTTGTCCCAAAGCGTCGGCTCGCGCCTGGCACGGGCTTATCCCGGCAAAGCCGATTTCTGTGAAGGCCAAGAGCGGTTCGTCCGGGGTGGTCGTTACCGCGGAAGGCAATATGTTCGTGTCCGACTACGACCTCATGAGTATCTGGCGGCATGGTGGGGCCGGTTGGTGCAAAATTGTCGTTTCTGCCGCAGATGGTGCCCCCCGCGGCCCCTATTCGCCAGAGGGCACGATGGTTCTGAGGGAATTGAACCGGAGTCTCGTATCCCGGATCAAACATGGGTGTCAGGATGACTTTTGCTCCCCAAGCAATCCAGGCGTGAAACTGAGCGACCATTTTGCGGCTTTTTACGACGGGATGGGGGAGTACCTGGTCAATCCGGCGGTCTGCAAGATGTTCTACGAACGAAAGGGGCTTGTCTGGCTCTACGACGACTCTGGCGGATACCGCCTCGACGCGGCCAGACAAGAAGGGTCGGATCCTAGTTTAACGAAGGGGTCGAGTCGAACGAAGACCAAGAAATGAAACACAGGACTTCGCAGTCATCCCTAATCCGCGCTCGTAAAGTCGCGCTCTAGCACCAGCGCCCTCGGTTTCCGCCAGCAGGCGTTGTTGAAATAGGGAGGTTCCACTATGGGTGGAGGACGCACACCAGGACCAATTGGGTCAGATACCAGGCCGTTGCACGGGTCCTTTGATCCGCATTTCCCGATTGGCGGGTTCGGAACCCCTGGTCCGCTCGGCCTGAATGAGGGGGGGACCACGGGGCCTCGGCTGACCGGTTGGCCTCGGCAGATCTCCTGGAATGAGTTTAAGGATGTGGCCACCCGTCCCTCCGGCGAGAATGAGGATGCGCAGATTGACACCCAGACTCTGCAACCGGAGCGGGTGGGAGTCGCGCGTGAACAGGGGCAATTCCGGCTGGGCAATTTCACGGTCAAGCTCAGCGTCATTCGCGACAACTCATGGGTCGTGGCAAATCAAAAGAGCGATACGCTGCTGGCTCATGAGCAAGGACATTTCGACATCACCGGTTTGGTGGCCAGAGACCTGGTCAAGGCGTTGGGTGCTTTACGGGTGGGGACGACCGATGAGTTGCAGCGGGAGGTGTCACGGCTCTACGAGGCCTATGATACCTGGGCGAAATCGCTCTCCAAGCAGTATGACGATGAGACCAATCACGGGCGGAATGTCAAAGTTCAGGCCGAGTGGGAAGCTCGCATCCGGACCTGTATGCAGCAAGGGACGAGCCTCGGGACTCCGCCAGGCTGAAGGATTCCGAAGAGTCTCCGCCTTGAGGCCTATGGTATTGCGGATGACCTGCTCTGCGCGTCGTCTGGCCTAACTCCACCGGCCTTGCAACGGTTTCAGTGGAGACGCGACCGACTGAAACCGTACCAGACGGATGCGATCCTGGTTCTTGTAGGAGAGGAGCGGGATCAGACCTGCTTCAAGTAGATGTTCGGCTGCCTTTTCCGTGAGCCAGGCTTCGGCACAGGGCTTGGTCACGGAGTCCCCCGTCTCATCCTGATAGACATGCAAGGGGAGCCCGTCAACGTCTTGGACTGATCCAGGGCGAAGCTGCCAGCCTTCCTCCGAGAACGCCTGCCCCAAGAGCACGAGACAGGTGAATATCGGGTTGCCCCAGCAATAATCTTCATGGTCAGGGCCGCCCGCCACTTCCTCAAAGGTACAGGCACTGATCGGTTCCGTCTCTCGCCCAAACGGCATGCGCAGCAACATTCTCGGAAGGGACAAACCCAGATAGGACGCTTCGTTCATCTGTCGCAAACGTTGCCACCGTTGGTGGTCCTCCGGTTGTTTCGCCGGATCTTGCCAGCTATCCGGATCCGGCACTGCTCCAAATGAAGAACAGCCCACCATGCGAGGGGATGCGGCGGCCAGAAACGGGGCACCCGCTTCCTGGGACACGTTGGCAATCCGTTCCAGCAGCTCCACGTCTTCAGTCGTTCGATCGAATGTATAGACTCCCCCGACCACTGCCCATGGATACGCCCCGGGAATGCGAACGGTCTCTTCGACCAACAGTCGGTAGAGCTGGGAGGCTTGCAGATCGTTGCCGCGCAGTAGATCGGCTGACAGTGCATTCTTTGGGAGATCCAGTAGGTAGAGCTGAAGCTGCCCGTCCGTTTCAATCCGATCCACGACAAAGGAGAGCCCTCGCCAGGCCGCTTCGAGCCCCTGAAATGTTGGATGGTGCAGCACGGTTCTCAGGATCTGCGTCATGGCTGCATCGACCTGCGCGATGAGCTCTTTTTCCATGGGATGCTCTTTCGGGACCAGGAGTGGTTTGATGAGTGACTGAAGGTACGATTGCCATTCCGTGGGTCGAAGATCAGCCACCGAGATGGGAGCCTGTTCGAGCACTTGGTCGAGCAGGCCGGTCGTTGGTGCGCCACTCAT
>JACQHN010000358.1 GCA_016199015.1 Nitrospira defluvii | reverse complement strand
CCTGGTCACCACGCTTACCGCTGCACAGAGCGTCAGCCCGCTTGATCTGGATCGGTTGTACCGTCAGCGCTGGCAAGTGGAAGTCGATCTGCGTTCGATCAAAGCGGTGATGGGAATGGACATCTTGCGGGCAAAATCACCCCACATGATCGACAAGGAGATGGCTGTATACCTGCTGGCCTACAACCTCGTGCGGGGCCTCATGGTGCGCGCGGCTGCAGGGGCGAACAGGATCGCACGGGCTCTGAGTTTCAAGGCAACGCTGCAACGGTTCATGGCGTTTCAACCGCAGCTGCATAGGGCGGTGGGAAAACGCGCGACCATCATACGTACGCACCTCCTCAACGCGGTGAGCACGATGATCCTGCCGATTCGCCCTGGACGTGTCGAGCCGCGAGCAATACAGCGAAGGCCCAAAAATCATGCCTTGCTGACAGTGCCTCGATATGTGGCGCGTGCGGCGATCATCCATACCCATCGGTCTTATGCTTAAGGTAGTGCCATGAGGGCCAGACCCCTTATCCGCCGCCTCATGACATGCGTCGCAGCGCTGTACGGAATCTCGCCAACGACTGTGGTGAGGCGGGTGCATCGGGAAGCCTATCACACGGCGGTGTGGCTCCTGAGGCGCGCAGCGAATGAACCGCTGAATACCGTAGCCGTCCGCTTTGGGGTGTCGCCCTCACGAATTTCAAAGATTCAAGCGGCAATTGAATCGACTCCGCTTACACCGGCACAGCAACAAGCGATGGCGCAATGCAAAGTCAAGCAATGACCCCATCAGGCTCTTCCATACTCTTTCAACGGAAGCAGTCGCAGGCGCGCCTGAGTCAGGCTGTGTATCGAGAGCATGCTGATCACCTCGCGGAGATTGCAGACCATTTGGACGTGCGGCCTATGCAGGATAATGCAGTGAGCTGAACTGAAATTTAAGGGTAATAATTACAGAATTTTCTGGATTCAAGCGGTTGCAGTCAAGATGGACAAGAATCGAGACACCTTCAGCGCTGCCTCGTCAAAGCATCCCTTCTTCCTGAGGTAAAACTGAAACTCCTTCAGTTTAGCCAAAAGCTCTTCAAAGTGTTCATCTCCCTTGGAAACTATGTCACCGGCATCGTCTTCGTTTAAAAGTTTCAGATGTCCTTTCACTGGCAGTCCAATTTCTGCGAAACAATAGTTGTTCAAGATTAGAACCGCACCAAGAATGGCAATTTCCCTTTTTGCTGTTCGATCTTTAATCACGCCTATTTTCCCCTGAAGAATAGATGCAATTCGTGGCTGCAAATACTGAGCTTTGTCATATGCGGCACGGGTATCTCTGTCATGAAGTTTGCCTTCACCATCCTCGAAAGGAAAAGATGACTCTAATATTTCGCTCAATAGCTCTAGGGCGGCCATGCAGTCATCATCCAAGAAAAGCTGCTTCTTATAGCAGAGGTTCCTTAACCGATGATATTCGGCGTGTGGAGCAGCTTCTGATATGAATCCGTCGGGATCGCGGCCGATTTGATTCCACTTATTGTTCAGGTCAAGGATAGCTTCCAATAAAGCGTTGAACGCTTCTCGCTGGTGATCGAAAAAGAGTGAAGTGCGAAGTTTATTGAGCTCGTACTCGTGTTTGATTTTCTCGATTCTGAAATCGAGTTCAATTTTGATTTGTGCCTTATGGATCTCGAGCTTCTCTGAATACTCGTGCTGGATCGATTGTTTAAGGCGCTCTGAAATCCAGTTTCGAAGAAGCCAAACAAGAACAGCACCACTTAGCCCGCTAGAAAGTATCCCAAGAACGGTTTCCATCTAAGGCCTCACATGAGTTTGGATTCCGGGGCCACTTTTGACTACGTGAGCTAATCCCGCCCCCGAATCTTCAACCAACTGAGCATAGGTCAGACAGGCAGGCGTCTGGTCGTTATCGATCCAGTTCATCACCTAGTACCACTCGTCGCCAGGGTTTTGACCATAGAACCGAACCTGGACAACCCGTTCGTGCAGGACCGATGTCCTTAAAGCGTGCAAACAAGTTGGTGTCGAAATTCTCGTTGGCTCGACTTCCACGATCATGAGACGTCCTCTCCCCTAGGCCGCCATTGAAAATGGCTGGAGAGAATCTGGATAAGCTGAACTTCAGAGCGCTGCATAAAGACGTGGCTTAGAAAGCGTGCCGCCATGTTCAGCGTCAATACTCAACAGCTTTGCCTGTTCCACTGCCGCAATATCTTTTGGGTCGTGAATGTTAGAACATATTCCATACACCATGAACCGCCGCCGTTTTGCCCGACTGCAGCACCGGTATAGCGGTAAAGCCATACCGCTTCACCAGTCGATAAGGTTCGTTCACCCGTAGGTGGGCCGAGTCTGGTAATGATTGCATCTTGGGAGGCTCGTCCGACCGACTCTTCAAGATAAGCAGCTCTCCACGGAGTACAGCCAAGCAGTTGGGAAATGAGAATAATGGCTAAAAAAACAGGCATATGGTGCCTCGTTTGTATCGCGGTTGCAGGGTACATGCCGACTATTGCCATGGCGGTTTTTGTTTGCTGCCTTCGCTCGTCCAAACTATTACTGATTGGACTGCTCAACGTCACTGCAGGCGACCAACTGCTTCAATCATCTTATCGAGGTACCTGGCTGAGGCCATCTTCGACAGCGGGGTCCTTCGGTAACCATGTGGGAGTCGTCAGACTATCCTCAACTGCGCGCATCGGACGAGCACAGTTTTATCGTGCGCGTTCTGCGAGCGAGAAGGATGGTCTGACGGCGCACTTCTCCTCCGCTTCTAAGGCCCGCGCTTTCAACGAACACATTTCTATAATGCTCCTGCCGAACTTGTTCATTTTCTCTCTTCAGGAGGGGCAGCCGGGCTGGTTCCAACTGCGCCCGTCGAGCGAGGTCCTTCTGAAGGCGCGCGCTCCGGGAGCACGGAACCAGATCGGCTGCCCCTCCCCTCCTATTTCCACCCCTCCCCGCTCGTCCCTCCGCCCATCCCGCCGAAGTTCCCGCCGAACCCGCCTTGGCCGCTCGCCCAATATTCTCCGCGCCGCAGGCGCGCATAGGGATG
>JACQHN010000357.1 GCA_016199015.1 Nitrospira defluvii | reverse complement strand
CGTCGTCCGATCCTCTCGCCCGGCGGGGCTTTTCTCGTTCGGCCTCCTCGACGGACTGCCAGTACGCCTGCGTCGGCCTTACTTGCGAGAAACCCCGGCGGGCTTCGGTCTCGAACGCCTCGCGACGGCATTCATGAATAATCCGGGCTAGACGGATACGGCATTGAAAGCTGAGACCCCCTCACCGCTACCGCGATCACGCGAACAAGAGGCTCGCGGTCGATCACGTTCAGTTCGGAGTCGGCTCCACCCACTGCTGGGCATTCATGAACTGCTGGAGAAGTTCGCCGTCGGGAGAGGTCCGCGCCACGTTCGCGGTGCGGATATTCGTGCCTTCACCGAAATGGAGGATGAAATCTTCGCGTTCTTCATGGATGAACTGAATAGAGGCGAGGTTAATGTGGAAACGGCCGACCTTCAGGAGGTGCATACCGTCCTTTCTGAGCCGGCTCTCAACGCGAGGACCTGGCGATGGAGGCAGCCCGTTGCGCAAGGGTGTCGCACGCTTCGTTTTCCGGATGCCCGTTATGACCGCGCACCCACTGCCAGGTGATGCGATGCACGACGGAGAGCTGATCCAGCTCAGCCCACAAATCTTGGTTCTTGTTGCGTTTCCAGCCCAGCGTCATGGTCTTGATCAGGAGTTGAGAGTCCGAATGGAGTACGACGGACTGAGAGGGCGTGAGGATCTTCAGCGCTTCAATGGCGGCCATCATTTCCATGCGATTGTTGGTGGTGCCCGAACAGTGGCCCGAGCCCTCCCTTCGTGGCTCGCCGTCCTGAACAATGATGTAGGCCCAGCCCCCTGGGCCAGGATTCCCGAGACAACTACCGTCCGTATAGATTTGAATCCGAGATATGAAACTCACAGTTGTCCTTTCGTGCGCTGCCGGTACACCCCAAGGAACAGAACGTACCACGTTACATGGGCACATGGGCGTTCGCGATGTTCTCACCTTACGGGCGTGGATGGCGTATCTGCAAGCGCTCGCGATCGTTCCTCCATATCTCCTGCGCCACGAACGAGGCGACGGCCTGATGCCCCAGCTCATTCATATGCGTATCATCACGCCACCACAGCAAGTCGTGGGACGCGGCGAAGAGTCGTCGGGCTTCCTCACGGAGATAGGGCTTGCTGTCCCAGCAACGCAGGGATACCTGCTGACAGGCAGCCAGCACGGCTTCCGCAAAGCCGGATGGAGCGTCTTCATCGGCCGCGTGGGGAGTCAGCACCCATCGATACACTTCTCCTTTGGTCGGCAAAATGACGACCGCACTGTGCACGCCCATCCGAGCAACCGCGTCCTTCATGGCTCGCAGCGTCGTGAGGAGTTTGGGAAAGTTAGGGTGTTGTTCCACTTCAGCGCGAGCACGTTCGCCCCACACTTCATGCGGACCATAAAAGAGCATGGGACGGCCATCGGGCAACGAGCGAATGGCCACGTCCCGTGAAATCCCGCCCCAGCGACTCCGCAACGCCTCCCAGCCTTGCCTGAGCGGGGAACGATTTCGGAACGTCCGATAGTCCACCAGCACCGCCAAGAGACCCGTTCGCCATGGCAATGCCGCGATCTCCCACGTGTCTCCTCCCGCATCGTCCAAGTCGTTTCCTGTGTACAACGTCCAGATAAGCTCAGCCCCAGGCACGACGGTCAACTTGGGCGCCTCGATGGAAAAATTGACGTACTGATCGTAGGGACCACCTGGATAGGAGAGATTGTAAACGGACAATCCGTACCGAGCCGCCAAGGCGTGGGCGAAGGTCCCGGTTTGCGTCACACCCACACCCGCGGCGAATGAATCCCCCAGGACGATGACATCCACGACTGTCGGCACCGCGTCGTTGCGAAATCCCAGAGCGTCTGTTCGAAACTCGACCCTGCGCGGCTCACGAAACGTCGGATCTCCGGTCATCGCCGCCAAATCTCCATAGACCGATCCCGAAAAATCGACCTTCGCGTCCCACCGGCCGACCATGGGCAATGCCGGCAAACGCCGCTGATGTAGATTCATCGGCGAATAGTGGAGGCGGGACCCGATGATAGGTCGCAGGATGACATCGCATACCGTTACCGTGAGACACACACTGACAAGCAGCAGCAGGACCCGATCCGCACGATCGCGCGTTCGTGAGGCCACGAGAAACCAGGCCACCGGCGCCAGCATCAGCAGTTCAAGCAAACCATTTTTAAGAATGCCCTCCGCAAACGGCAACGCCGTGGCCGCCGCCGCCAGAATGGCAATACCGACTCGTTTCCGAGAAAGGGTCATGGGTTGGGCTGCCTCAGCCGGATCGCATCAATCGAGAGACACAACGCCAGGCCGCTTTCAAACTCTTGCCCTCGCCGAGACTCAACTTGAGCCCTTGCAGGAGAACAGACCGTCCTTCCCGACGTCGCCCACCCTTGATCAAATACTTTCCCTGGTCGGCCAGGTAGAAGGCCATTTCTCTTTGGAGATACTGTCGTTTTTCCTGGTCCTGACTGAATCGCGCCATGAGTTTTTCGATGAGGAGCGGGCGATGACCCAGCGCAATATCGGCCGGTTTGATTTCGCGATTGCGGTGATAGGTCAAGGGTTCAGGCAGGCCGGCGATGGTCGTGGTCGCGGCGATCCTGGTCCACAACTCGTGGTCGTCCATGCCGGCACTATTGAACTGCTCGTCGAATCCTCCGACCGCTCGAAGGATCGCTGTGCGGATGAGCGTCGCCGAGGGCGTCGGCACAAAGCCCTGCACAAACAGGCGGGCGAATTCATGCTGCGGCTGGTAGGCCGGTCCGAGCTGATTCATGGGACGGCCGGCGCGATCGATATGCGCCACATCCGTCACCACCATTCCCACGGCAGGCTGTTCATCGAGAACCGCCACTTGCTTTGCCAGCTTGTCAGGCTCCCACAAGTCGTCATGATCCAGCAGTGCGATATAGCGGCCGCGGGAGGCAGCGATCCCGCGATTTCTGGCCTGGGCCACGCCGCCGTTGGGCTGTCGGAGATACCGAAGACGATCACTATAGGCACGGAGCACGTCCCCCGACCCGTCCGTCGAGCCGTCGTCGATGACCACGATTTTCTTGCGAGCGCCGGGCCATTGCGCCTGTAGGGCGGACTCGAGGGTGGCCGCGATGGTCTTTTCCTCGTTGAACGCGGGAATCAGGATGGTCAAGGACGGCAGTGTTTTGGGCGGCTTTGGGGATTCGCGCACGCGGTCCTTGTTCTCCAAAAACACGAGCAGGAAGAACACCGTGGCAAAGAGGGTGACG
>JACQHN010000365.1 GCA_016199015.1 Nitrospira defluvii | reverse complement strand
GAACAGGATGTCGACCGACCGAGGGGCGAGCCCGCCCGCCGACAGGCTGGTCGCAGCGGCGAATCCGCCTGTCTGCATGCGCACACGCACAGGCAGGCGATTGCAGCAGAAGCGCTCGTGAATCATGCGGGCTAGAGCGAGGATTTTCCCTGAGTGCGAGGGGTAGGAGACCGCTTGAAGACCGAGCGCAATCCGAAATAGCCGAACGAATCTTTGAGATTGGAATACAGCCGCTTGAATGGGCTCATGTCAGGATTCGTGACGTACTCCATCGTCAGGACGATCCGCTCCTCTTGGTCTCCGAGCGGAGTGACAGCATGCCAGAGCTTGTCGCCATTGAAGATCACCAGATCGCCCGGTGCTGTGGCCAATTCACAATGAACAGGCTGTTTACCCGGCACGTCTTTGAATAAATCGCAGACTAAGCGGCACTGCTTCGACCGATCGAGTAATCCCATCAGAATGGTGTATCGGGCGCCTTTGTAGTAGGACGTATCGTAGTGGTACCCGATATGGTCGCCGGCTTCCGTGTAGTAATACAGCGCGCAGGAATGAGGATCGTTGTCCGGGCAGAGCAGGAGATTGACCTTGGTCAACCGGTTGAGCATCGTTCGGAATGCCTCTGACTGATACAGATCGATGAACGGCGGCGCCTGTTCCTTGACCGCATAATAACTGACACTGCCGCCCTTCTTATGGCCGGGGATGTAATTGCGATTCAATCCGGATTTGAGGGCCTGTGCCTGCGGAACCAGCAGCGCCTCCACGAACTCGCGCGGAAGGAACTGCGGGATGTACAGAAACTCGTTCTGATCCCAATACTCCCGCTCCAACCGGTCAAGGTCTAACGCGGCAATCGCCCGCTCCACCGCTTCCGTGATGCCGCTCGTACAGGTCTGGCTCATGCTCCCCTCATCACATCAAAATCCCTCATTCAAAATTCATCATTCATCATTGCTGGTTTCAGGGTCTGCTCAGCACCGGCGCCCTCACGACTTCTACATCGGCCGGCGCCTTGAAATCAAATAGATCATCTTTCAATCCGCTGTTCGGCTTCAGTTCTGAAAATTCGAAGGTGGCGATATTGCCGCTCACCTCATGCAACGCAATGGTCTTGAGGAAATAGGTCTTGGGTTGCACTTCGATCACAATCCTCTGAATCGCCCGCTCCGGTTCGGCGCGCCCCTGCTTCGGCGTCAGGGACACCAGCGGAATACCTCCCGCTCCCCGCTCTTTGTTCGCCGTCGGCTCGATATCAAATTCCTCATCCAGCTTCGCGACTCCTTGCAACAATTGCAGCGGCGCCTGGGAGGCAGCCATATAGGTGAGCTTACCGACCAGCACCTGTTTATGCTCCGGAACGTACATTTTGACGTCGTCTTTGTTGACGTAGATCTCTTCCGTTGCCGGCTCGATATAGTCCCAGCGCAAACGTCCGGGCTTCTTGATGTAGAAACGGCCGGTTGAAATCACGGGTGTGGAAAATCCTTCGATTCTCGTCTTTTGAGTGAACGTCGCTTGCAGGTCCTTCGTCTTTTCATACCGAACCTGAATCTTCTTCACCACCTCCTGAACTTCTTGAAGAGCTTGCGCATCGACCGGCTGTTCGTCCGCCCTCACCGGTTGAGAGACGGCTAAGATTCCACCCAAAAGAAGCAGCGCGACCATTGAAACCATCCGCCTCATGCCTCGTCTCCTCCGACCGGTCCGCGACGACCCATGACCTCTCGACGTCCATCCCGGCCTGCCGCTCCAACCACGCCTTCTGCTTCCATCTGTTCGATCATGCGTGCCGCCCGAGGATATCCCACGCGCAGGCGCCGTTGAATCAATGACGCAGAGGCCTGCCCGGTCGACAACACTAAGTCTTTGGCCTGTTCGTAGACGTCGTCCTTGGCCTGCTCCTCCTCCGCTTCGTCCAGCTTGAGGGATTGCAGCTCACGGCAATAGGAAGGCAGCGCCTGTTTCTTCACGAATTCCACGACCCGCCGCACATCGTCGTCCGACACATAGGACCCGTGAATGCGCATCAACTTCCCGGTTCCCGAGGCGAGGTACAACATGTCGCCGCGACCGAGCAAGGCTTCCGCGCCGTTGGCGTCGAGAATAGTACGGGAATCGGTCTTGGACGACACCTGAAACGCGATGCGCGCGGGAAAGTTGGCTTTGATGAGACCCGTCAACACATCGACCGACGGCCGCTGGGTTGCCAGCACGAGGTGAATCCCCGACGCGCGCGCCATCTGTGCCAGCCGCGCAATCTTGTCTTCGACGTCTTTCGGGGCCACCATCATCAGATCCGCCAACTCGTCGATCATCACCATGATATAAGGCAAGGGTTCCGGCGGAGTCGGTTTGACCGAATCAGTCGGTCCATTGTCACCGGCTGGTTCCGCATTCTCCCCCTTTGAGAGCCGCTCTTCTTCAGAGAGGAACGTGAGTTCCACCTGCTCCGCTTTGCCGGACTGCCACACATCCGAGACGGCCCCTTGAACCTCAGAGATCCTTCGATTATAGGCCTCGATGCTGCGCACTCCCGCCTCAGCCAAGAGTTTGTATCGTCGTTCCATTTCTTGCACCACCCACCCCAATCCACGCGCTGCCGATTTGGGATCGGTGATGACGGGACGGAGCAGATGCGGAATGCCGTCGTAACTTTGGAACTCCAGCATTTTCGGGTCGATGAGGAGTAGTTTCACCTCATTTGGCCTGGCGCTGAACAGAATGCTGAGCAACATCGTGTTCAAGCTCACGCTCTTACCGGCCCCAGTGGCCCCGGCGACCAGAAGATGGGGCATCTTCTGGAGATCGGCGCTGACGGCGCCGCCGAAAATATCTTTCCCAAGGGCCAAACTCAGCTTGGAACGCGATCGGGAGAACGAATCACTGGTGACGACTTCCTTGAGCGAGACCGTCTCGCGGTGCGGATTGGGCACTTCGATTCCCACGACCGATTTTCCGGGAAGCGGCGCCACGATGCGCAGGCTGATGGCTTTCAGCGCTAAGGCCAAATCATCGGCGAGGTTGACGATACGCGCGACTTTGGTGCCGGGCGCGGGCTCGAATTCATACATGGTCACGACCGGCCCCGGCCGCACTTCCGTCACCCGCCCCTCGATCGTGAAACTCTTCAGGGCCTTGGTCAAAATCTCGGATTGCTGGGTGATCTCTTCATCGCTGAGGCGGGCGAGAGGTCCGGATGGATCGCTCAATAATTCTTGCGGATCCGGCAACACATATCCGTCCGACACGGAAGGGCTCATCGCCACGGCCGCAGCCGGCT
>JACQHN010000364.1 GCA_016199015.1 Nitrospira defluvii | reverse complement strand
TGCTGATGGCGTAGCGAAGAGACAGTTGATCGTATCGCCAGTCCGGCAGATGGCGGTCATACAGGTTCTGAAATGAGGGAGCGGCCCAGGTGACGGCATGCACGCCGTTCGTAATGGAATGGATCGGATAGCCGGGATACAGCGAGTGGGACACCTCGCCATGTCGCATGGCCACACCATTGACGAAACGTGATCCCCGCAGGGCCAGCAAGGTCATGTTCAAGGCGCCTTGGTGCTGACAGGCCTGCAGGAGATCGCATCGCCGACTTCCCAGCACCCGGTGCGCCAGGTCCGCCGGAAATTGATCGTGCCCGGCCGGCACCGGGGTGTGTGTCGTGAATACACATTGTTCCCGCACCCTCTCGATCACGTCCGGCGGCACGTCTCCGTTCTGCGGTCTCGTCCCGAGAGCCTCCTCGATCAAGGCCAGGACCAGCAGCGCCGCATGCCCTTCGTTGAGGTGATAACGAAAGATGTCGCCATCCCCTAACGCCCGCAAGAGAGCGAACCCGCCGAACCCCAGCACCATTTCCTGACACAGGCGGTAATACAAGTCGCCGCCATAGAGCGAATCAGTGATAGTCTGATCCCATGAACTGTTCTCGGCCAACGCCGTGTCGAGCAAATAGACCGGGACGGTATGGCCCGACATGCCTTTGACGTGATAGCGCCAGGCACGAACCTGCACGGCTCGACCCTCGATCTCGACGGAGACCTGCTGATCCAATGGCTCGGCGAAATCACCGACCGACCAGGCGACAGGCTCCTCAGATTGCGATCCCGTCCGATCGAGTCGTTGGTAGAAGTAGCCGCACCGGTGCAGGAGCGTGACCCCGACCATCGGCACGTCCAGATCGGCGGCGGAACGGATCGTGTCTCCCGCCAGAACCCCGAGCCCTCCGGCATAGGTCGGCATCAGAGGATTCAGGCCGATCTCCATTGAAAAGTACGCGACTCGCGCCGGCATTTTCATGAGTGACTGATCCATGTCGGCTCCCTCATGTAAACCGGCCTCTCACCCACTCGCCAAGGTCATGCATGATCGCCACGACAGAGAGTCCGATCACCGCGATCAGCAGTCTGCCTTCGCCGGTCCGCGCAGGCAGGACGTGATCCAGCCCTCCACCGCGTGCAGCACCTTGGCCGCCGCACGGTTCGCCGCCACAACTCCTCCATAGGCATCGTCGCTGGGGGCCGGTTCCAGCGCTTCAAAACTCCGTGCGCCCATCACGCGTTGTTCCTTCAAATCGACCAGCTGTGTACGCAGCAGGATGCGGGTTCGGCTCGGCTGTTGAAGGAACTCTTGTTGCAGTATCAGGCCGGAGGTGTCCAGCCGGTAATCCCCCCGGACCGTCGTCGGCACTGGTACCACCGCGCGCCAGAGTCCGGTCGCTTCCAACGAACGGACCAAGAGGGGGACCAACATGCGGGCCGGGGTGTCGGCCCATTGATTCGTCGCGTAAAAGTTCACTTCGTAGGGCCGTTGCAGGTATGCCATGCGCGGCTGGTCGAACCCCGCTTCCGCCTGCGGCAGGCCGACGACCAACACCCCATGGACTCCCGGCTGCGTTGCCTGCGCGCCGGTTTCCCAGGCCGATTCATCACCCGCCAACAAATAGGTATGGACCGGACCTTCCGTCGAACGGGGTAGGGCACAAGCCGCAAGCGCGCATGACATCAGCACGACTCCGAAATACCTCATCGCATGACGGTTCGCCACAGAGTTCCCTTCATTCCCCCGGACCCTTCGGCTGAGCGGAACGGCCCAAGACCAACACATTGGGTTGTCGTTCGATCTGCTGCGCCACACGATTCAAGGTAGCGGTCAGTTGTCTCAACTCGGTGATGAGCAGACCCGTGTCCGCCAGGGTCTGGCGGGAGAACCGCTCGATGTCAGGCTTGCTGGCACCGATGACCTCTCCGACAGAACGGCTCGTTCGTGTCAATTCTTCGGTCATCTGCTGCAGCCCGGCCGCACTTTTATTGACGCGATCCAGCAACAGCGGCAGCTGTTTGCCGAGATGCTCCGTCAGCCGCGCCGCCTGCTCGGCCGCCTGCGCCGCGCTTTGCACCCCCCGATCGACCTGGCCGCTACTGGCCGCAAGGGCTCTCGTCACCTCCGACAGATCTTTGACCATTTGCCTGAGCGCCTTGCGATTCTCCTCATCCAGTACAGATGAGGCATTCTGGGCCAGACCGTTCAGATTGACGACGAGGTTTGCGAGGCCCTGTTCCGACAACACTTGAGAGAGGACTTTATCCAGCCGGCCGAACAATGACGGCGCACTCTTGATAACAGGATAGGGTTGCCCGGCGCCTGCCGCCAACGGAGGCGCGTCGCGGCTCCCTCCCGTCAGATTGAGCGTCACCAACCCCGTGAGCCCCTGGGTCACCAGCACAGCCTCCGTATCGCTCTTGATGGGCGTCCCAGCGACGATGTCCAGCGTCACTCGCACCTCTTCAGAATTGTCTGGGTTGAGGACGACCTCCTTCACTCGTCCGACATCCACCCCGCGATACTTCACGGTTGAATCGACGCTGAGGCCGGCCACGGACTCTCGCGTGTAGACATGGTACCGGTCGTAGATTCCACGATAATCTGTCTTGCCCAGCCACAGAATAATGCCCAGAACAGTCGCACTCAGGAGCATGACGAAGGCGCCGACGACGACGTAGTTGACCTTGGGTTCCATGAGGCACCTCTCAGTCCTGGTGCACCACCGTTCCGGCATATTGCAAGCGCGCCGCACGCCCGCGAGGACCATGGAAATACTCACGGACGATGGGATCGTCACAATGCGCCAGCTCTTCCATCGTCCCCAATCCCAATACACGC
This sequence comes from Nitrospira defluvii, assembly GCA_016199015.1. GTDB lineage: Bacteria > Nitrospirota > Nitrospiria > Nitrospirales > Nitrospiraceae > Nitrospira_A > Nitrospira_A defluvii_B. The sequence goes on along the minus strand of JACQHN010000364.1, from coordinate 167 downwards.
CCGCTGCCCAACACTGCCACCCGGTCGGCCAGTCGCCACAGGGTATCCAAATCATGCGTCACCATCACCACCGTAAAACCAAGGAGTCGTTTCAGGTGCAAGAGGAGCTCGTCAAATCCATCCGAGATCATGGGATCTAGCCCAGCCGTTGGTTCGTCGAGAAACAG
>JACQHN010000355.1 GCA_016199015.1 Nitrospira defluvii | reverse complement strand
TGTTCGAGCACTTGGTCGAGCAGGCCGGTCGTTGGTGCGCCACTCATGTCTGCCTGGTGGGGCGGGGACCCGGTGGTCACTGATCGTGCTTCGGTGGGCTGCCGTGGTTGCGTCCAGGCTCGGACCTCATCGGCAGCCTCGGGGAATGTGGCTGGGCTCGTTAGGCGGCGGCGCAGGTCAGAGAGTTTCCGCAGGGGCTCGATCTGATGAACCAGGCGATCGGGATGAAAGTCATCGAGCTCGGCGAACTTGAGCGTGATGGGAGGCGTGCCGTTTCCGAGTAGTGGACTCTCAATTGCGACACCAAGTTTGCCCAACAGTTCATGGACGTTGTCGCGATCCACTCGAATCAGGCGCCGATGGGCTGGCGCTCGATGTTCAGAGCGGTCGTGGCGGTTTTCCCTTCCGCTGAAATCTCCCATGATGAGCATGCGAAATGGAATGTCCGGATCCGGCCGCCCAAGCAGGCGAGACTCTCCGGCTGTGAGGACGACATCGACGCTGCTGGTGGGGCGAGGAGTTGTCATAGCGCGGTCTCCTTACTTCGGGCATAGGAGATGATGTGCGACGAGCGGACCTGTATCGGGCATGGTCCCTGAATGGACAGGAGTATATCGAAGGAACGTAGGCTCGTCGAGCGGATAGACCAGGGTGGTTTGGATAGGTGTCGCCTGCCGCACGAGCTTCAGTCGATAGGCCACAACAAGAGACGAGCTGGAATAGACGGGCGGTCACACGTCAGGGGAAGGTCAAGCGCACAGGTTTATGAAATATTCATCTGCTTAATCAGTCGTGAAAGATAGGTTGGTTGGAGGCCGAGCAGCGCCGCAGCCTGGGCCCTGCTCCCACCTGTCTTGGCGAGGGCGTCGCGGATGATGAAGACCTTGTGGTGTTCAACTGAGTCATGGAAGGGAAGGTGGTTGCCCGGGATTTCCTTTTGTTGCAATTCGAGGCTGTGCAATGCAAAGTCCTCCGGCTCCAGCTGGTCACCGGTTGTGAGCACCACTGCCCGTTCAATGGCATTTTCAAGCTCCCGCACGTTGCCTGGCCAGGCATAACTCACTAATGTCTTCATGGCCGAGGGGGAAATGCGTAAGGGCGGTCTCTTCATGTCCCGGCAATGTCTGGCCAAGGAGCGTTCGATCAGTTGAGGGATATCTTCCTGACGATTTCTCAATGGCGGGATAGTCAGGCTTACAACATTTAGTCGGAAAAAGAGATCAGCCCGGAAGGCTCCATCCTTGACGGCCTGTTGGAGATCCCGATTTGTCGCCGCGACGATACGGACATCGACCTTGATGGATCTGGTTCCTCCCACCCGGTCGAATTCCCGGTTTTGCAAAAATCTCAGGAGCTTGGCTTGTAGAGCCGGCTTCATATCGCCGATTTCGTCTAGGAACACCGTTCCCCCGGTCGCCACTTCGAGCTTGCCCAATTTCTGTGCGTGCGCACCGGTAAAGGCTCCTTTTTCATGGCCAAATAGTTCTGATTCCAGCAGTTCCTCAGTCAATGCCACGCAATTTACAGGCGCAAACATTTTATTCCGGCGGGGGCTCCAAGCATGGATACAGCGTGCGAGTAGGTCCTTACCGACGCCGCTTTCACCAAGGAGGAGAATCGTGGCATCGCTGTTGGCGGCCTTCTTGGCCGTGGTGAGAATTCCCAGCATCTCCGCATTGACGCTCGAGATGGTCTCGTAGCGACTGTCGACTTCGCTCCGCAGGACCTCGATTTCGCGCCGCAGCCCTTCGCGCTCCAGTGCTTTCTGAATGACCAGTAGGAGCTGCTCCATCTCAAATGGCTTCGTGATGAACTCCGTGGCGCCCTCTTTCATGGCTTCCACGGCCAGGCTAATCGTGCCGTGCGCAGTCATAATCACGACCGGCAAGGCCGGCCAATCCTTGCGGAGACGCCTCAGCACTTCAATGCCCGTCAGGTGAGGCATTTCAATATCCAACAGCACGAGGTCCGGGCGGCTCTGATCAAGGGCTTGAAGAGCGGCGTTCCCATCCGATGCGATGACGACCTCGTATCCCTTTACGTGGAGGCCGAGCTTCAGAATATTGAGAATCGACGGGTCATCATCAGCAACCAACACAATCGGTTTCATGTTGTTTCTTCCTTCATTGAGCCCTCTCAGCAACGGGCCCGGATTGGTCCAACGTCGGGCGCTATTGTATAAAAGTTCGCCAGTCAAATCACCTCTTGGAGGATGATGATGATAATGGGTAGGTTGAGCACAAGAATGGGTCAAGCTGGCGCCACATCTCTGTATCCGGTCCGCTGAGCCCGTGTATCTGCGAGGATACGGGTCCTGTTGCATTTCGGGAGGGGTTGGATATTGCTGGTATTGTTTCGCCACGATATCGTTGGGAAATGCAGTCATGCGGTTTCATCGAGACGGGCGCTCCTCAGGGTATGGGAGTTGCGTACTCCATCGCAGAGGCCTACACTCCGGGGCGAATGAGAGGGGTGTTCCATGTTGCCAGAACCACAGCAAGCCGAAAGTTTCGAACAGAACTTCACGCCGCGAGGAACACCACGACGGGAAGAAGATCTGCGGTTGCTCCATCGAGATCGAGAACTCGATGCAGCCCGGCGTGTCAGCGAGGCCCTCTTTCAGCATCTGACGCCTGATGACGTGGCGATCCGTGCCGTCGAAATTGCGTTAGACACGGTCGATGCCGAAAGTGGCTCAATTCTCCTTGCCGATTCCGCTACAGAGCAACTCGTTTTTCGACACTCCATCGGGGATAGCCGAGTCAAAGTGGGAACCGCCATCCCGTGGGATAAGGGGATCGCCGGCGAGGTGTTTCGTGCCGGCGTCCCGATTGTGATTCGTGATGCCCATGCAGATCCACGGCACAATGCCTCGATCGATGAAATGCTGGGTCATGTGACGCGCGACATGATTGCGTTGCCGCTGAAGCGTTGGGAAGGAGACCCGATCGGGGTCTTTGAAGTCCTCAACAAGCGTGGGGGACGACTTGACGATGACGACCTGGCCATTCTGACGATCGTGTCGGCAATTACGGCCGCCTCGATCGAGCAGGCTCGTCTGTTTCAAGAGGCCAAGCTGGCTGAGGTGGCGAGAATCGTCGGGGATATCGGGCACGATATCAAGAACCTGCTGATGCCGCTCGTGTGCGGGGCTGGGTTGTTGGAGGGAGAAATTAAAGATCTCGTGGCCCATTCTGGAGATCCAGCCAGCGCGACCGCCAAAGACACGTTTCAGTTATGTGCCGAAGTGATTCATATGGTAAGAGGTTCGTCCAGACGGATTCAGGATCATGTGGCGGAGATTGCG
>JACQHN010000363.1 GCA_016199015.1 Nitrospira defluvii | reverse complement strand
GAACAGGATGTTGACCGACTGAGCGGCGAGCCCGCTCGCCGTCAGGCTTGTCGGAGCGGCGTCTCGGCGGTTGTAGTAGAAGTCTTCGTGAATAATGCGGGCTAGAGGTGGGGGCTGTCCATGCCCTCGGTAGGTGCTGATGCTATAGGGAGCCGGGGCCGAGGGGATGTTGAAGGAGATTCGTCAGGCCGAGAGCAGCTTTCTGCCCGCCACAACCACAAATAGGCGCGATAAAGTTCCAGGATCGAGCAAGCTCGGTATGGCGGAGAGGGTGGGAATTCGAAGTCGCGCTAAGGTGCTGCGCACGCCCTCCCGCTAAGGGGCCAAGCCCCCTCGCGCCTGCGCTTCGCCCCGGTCACTCCATGAAGGGGGCACACCCCCTTCAGAACTCCCGTTCGAATCCCACCTGCTGTATTTTGTCGCCACTCTTACTTCCCAACGGCTTTCCCCCATTCATAACTCAACATTCATCATTCCCGCAGGGCATGGCGGAGAGGGTGGGATTCGAACCCACGGTCGAGTTACCCCGACTACGGTTTTCGAGACCGTCCGATTCGGCCACTCTCGCACCTCTCCGCACTAGGGCCGACAAAGAGGTGCAGCTTAACGCGGTCGATAGCAGGATTCAAATGAAATCATGTGCTTGGAGGCGATTTTCTTGCTCTATTACGGGTATCTCACGAGTGAACAAAAAGTGATTCCGTTTTGTAATGGACACATTCCGCCGTAGACTCACCTCGGGCCATGAGATTGGCGAGAGAGTGGCGAGACCAGGGTCTCTCGTGTTTTCATAATAGGCCAACGACATATCGCTTTTGCGCACCTCTCGGTCCCACTGGGGTTGAGCATTTTGTGGTCAGACATCTACCGGTAACCATTCCATCTGGCGACACACTTCTCGATGTGCTGAGATGGCGGGCTGAGCATCAGCCCGACCAGACAGCCTACGTCTTCCTGCGGGATGGGGTCACCCCTGATGCCGTCCTGACATACAAGGAGCTGGACGCCAAAGCTCGCTCGATCGCCGGATATCTGCAAACCCGATTTGCGCCCGGAGAATGCCTGCTCCTGGTCTACCCGCCCGGTCTCGATTTCGTACAGGCGTTTTGGGGCGCGCTGTATGCCGGGCTGGTCGCCGTACCGGTTCTTCCGCCGGATGCCTTTCGTCTCAAGCACAGTATCGCGCGGTTGCAGCGCATCGCTGAGGACGCTCGTCCAGCCGGGGCGTTAAGTACGAGCCAGATCTGCGCCATGCTCCGGCAGCAGGATCTCCGTGACAGTTCGATACGATTAGAAAGTTGGATCAGTCTCGATGAGGTCAGTTCAGACCTTTCCGCTCATTGGAAATTGACGTCTGCGCTCCCCGCGACCCTGGCCTATCTGCAATATACCTCTGGCTCCACCTCCGTACCCAAGGGAGTCATGGTTAACCACGGGAATATGACAGCGCAGAGTCGTTGTATTACCGAGGCCGGCGGTTACGATGCCCGTTCGGTCACCCTGTCCTGGATGCCGCATTTCCACGACTATGGGCTGGTAAAGGGAATTATCCAGCCAGCCTGGATCGGTCGGCAGTCCTATGTCATGTCCCCGCTCACGTTCTTGAAGCGCCCCTTGCGCTGGCTCGAAGCGATCCAACGGTACCAGGTCACGCATAGTGGCGCCCCAAACTTTGCCTACCGTCGCTGTGTGGAGGCTATTGCGCCGGAGGATCGTGCAAGGCTGGATCTCTCGGGGTGGCACGTGGCGAGTTGCGGCGCGGAACCGATCGCCCCGGACACCATCGACCGATTCGCCGAAGCGTTCGCTCCGGCAGGATTCCGGCGCGAGGCGTTTTTCCCTGCCTACGGGATGGCGGAATACACGCTCCTGATTTCCTTGAAGCAAGAAGGTGTGGCTCCGACCGTGCAGGCGCTTGACCCGGCCGCCTTGGAGCAAGGGGTTGTGTCTGAGGCTAAGGCGGGTGTTGCTCCGGTTCGACAGGTCGTCGGATGCGGTGTGCCGGTCGGCGATACACGAGTGGTCATCGCCCACCCGGAGACCCTGTCTCGTTGTGCAGCGCAACAGGTCGGTGAAATTTGGCTGGCTGGGGCCAGCACCGCGCAGGGCTATTGGAACAATCCGGACGAAACCGCGCGTACATTCGGTGTGAGGCTTCGCGATACCGGCGAGGGACCGTTTCTGCGGACGGGTGACCTCGGGTTTGTGAAGGACGGTGAGGTCTTTGTCACCGGGCGGTTGAAGGACCTGCTCATCGTTCGAGGTCGAAATCACTATCCCCAAGATATCGAACGGACGGTGGAGCAATGCCACGGGCTATTCAGGGCGGGCGGAGCGGCGGCATTTTCCGTCCAGGAAGCCGGTGAGGAAGCCGTCGTCGTTGTGCAGGAGGTCGAACGCCAAGCAACGGCGCTGAACATCGACGAGCTGGCCGGCGCCATTCGCTCTGCGGTATCGGAGCAGCATGACCTCCATGTGTTCGCCATCATGTTCATCAAAGCGGGAACCCTTCCGAAGACCTCCAGCGGCAAGGTGCAACGACGGGCCTGTCGAGACCAATTCATGAAGGGCCAACTCTCGATTATCGGGGAGAGTCGGCTGCAACCGCCCCTGCACCTCGCTTCGTCAACAGTCGTCAAGACAGAAGACCTTCGACTGCTCTCACCCGATGCACGACGACGGCAGGTTGAGCAGGATCTTTGCGTGATGATCGCCGAGCGCCTGGGGCGTAAGCGCGATGCCATCCCCTGCGACCGGCCGGTGCAACTCCTGGGACTTGATTCGCTCATGGCGGCCGAGGTGCTGCATGCGGTGGAAGAAACTTTCGAGGTCTCGCTCTCGTTACAAACCCTGTTGGGAGGAGCCACAATCGGCGAACTCGCCGCGACGATCGGGGACGAGATCCTTCATCCAGGAACTGAGCCGACGCCTGACGTGCTACCGGATTCGACCCAGGGGAATCTGGGCTTGCTCTCCGAAAACCAGGCAGCCCTGTGGTTCCTAAGCCAATTGGCCCCAGAGAGTGCCGCCGCCAATGTGTCGGTCTTGCTGCATCTGCCCCAGGACGTCAATGCCGCCGCGTTGAAACAGGCGCTGGAACAACTCGGCCAACGGCATGCGACCCTCCGCACGACCTATGCGACCCAGCACGACATTCCTGTTCAACGAATCCACGACCGACTGCCTCTCAGTTGGACGCTGATCGATGGCTCCACATGGGACTGGGGACGTCTGCGCCAGGAGGTGATGGAGGCCGCGGCGCTCCCGTTCGATTTGATGCGCGGGCCCCTGTGGAGGGCGTCTCTCTATCACCGTGAGCAGGACGCATTTCTTCTGTTGGTCGCCCACCATATCGCCGTGGACGGCTGGTCGATGACGCTGTTGGTGGACGACCTCAAACGTCACTATGCGTCACCACAGACGGGGTCAACGGGTATCTCAGACGGAATCGGTCGCGCGCCGGTTCCCTACAGTGATTTCGTCGGTTGGCATCGATCGTTACTGAAGAGCGAAGAGGGCCAGCGTCTGGCGCACTATTGGAGGGAACGGCTGGCCGGTGAATTGCCGAACTACGACATGTTGTATGACCGGCCCCAGACGACCGTCGAGCCAAGCCGGTATGGCTGGCACGCGTTCCATATCGAGGCGGCGCCAGCGGAACGACTCAAGACCTTCGCCCAGGCTGAAGGCACGACGCCGTATGCCGTCTGTCTGGCTGCGCTTCAAGTCTTGCTGTACCGCTACACGAACCAGGAAGACACGACGATTGTGACTCCGGTATTTGGTCGCAGCCGGTCTCGATTCGCACAGACGGTCGGTGACTTCGTAAATATGCTGGTACTGCGGGACCGCCTTCAGGCTGAGTGCACCGGCCACGAGCTCCTGG